>JALQWV010000077.1 GCA_023263465.1 Ilumatobacteraceae bacterium | reverse complement strand
AGGCTGAGCTTGCCAAGAAGGCTGCGCTGAAGAAGAAGATTGAAGCGAAGAAGAAGATTGAAGCGAAGAAGGCTGCTGATCGGAAGAAGGCTGAGCTTGCCAAGAAGGCTGCGCTGAAGAAGAAGATTGAAGCCCAAAAGAAGGCAGAAGCAAAGAAGAAAGCCGATGCCAAAAAAGCGGCTGAAGCATTGCGCAAAAAGCAAATGCGTGAGCGCGAAATAGAAAAGAAGCGACTCGCAGCTGCGAAGAAGAAAGAACTCGCCGAAAAGGCAAAAGCCAAAGCGATTGCAGATCGGGAAAAGGCTAAAGAAAAAGCGAGGCTTGCAGCAGAAAAGCAAGCACAGCGCGAAGCGGCAGAGAAAGAAAAGCAAGCGCAACGCGAAGCAAAGGAAGCAGCGCGCTTGGCAGCCATTGCAGAAAAGGAAGCTGCTCGTGAAGCTGCACTGCGTGCAAAGCGGAAGCCGGAGCCACCACCTCGTCCGGTCATTATCAAGACCGAGTTCGTCGATGGAATTCAGGCAACAAAGGAATTTGACCTGAAGTTTCTCACGGCTCAGCGCGAGGCGTTATTAGAAAAGCGCGCCCTGCTTACCAAGCAAGCGGTGCGTTTGGAGGATGAAGCCAATGCCATGATCGAAGACGTCGAAATGGGAGATGTGCAATTCGACGAGGAGGGTGGTGAAGGCGACACGATGGTGGTGGAACGTGAACGCGACCTGATGTTGTCGGCTCAGGCTCGCCAGGAAGTGGAAGAGATCGATGCGGCACTTGCTCGAATTGGAAGCGGTGAGTATGGCTACTCCGTACATAGTGGGATGCCAATTCCACGGGAGCGCCTAAAAGCGATTCCTTGGACAACTGAATCGGTGCTGGAACGGGTGGGCGGCATCGGTCGCCGATGACCGCAAGATATGCGCCCGTGCGCACAAGTTGGATCGGAGCAGGAACCGCAATAACTGTTCTTGTTCTTGACGTACTGACTAAAGGCTGGGCAGTTTCTGCATTGTCTGACGGACATGACATTCACATCATCTGGACTCTGCACTTTGCATTAGTTCACAACGAAGGCATGGCATTTTCCACAGGTACAGACGTTGGTCCATTTATTGGCATGGTCGCAGTCGCGGTGATTGGCGTTTTATTGCTCACCATGCGTAAACAGAACAATCATGTTTCACTCGTTGCGACAGGATGCATCATCGGGGGGGCAACAGGAAACGTACTGGATCGTATGTTTAGGGGCAATGGATTCATGAATGGTGCAGTCGTTGATTTCATCGACCTTCGGTGGTGGCCAGTATTCAACGTCGCAGACATTGGAATTGTGTGTGGCGCAATCGCATTGGCTTACAACCTGATCACGACAAAACAAGAAGCTGCAGAAGGATCGGAATAGTGCTTATTGAAACCATCCCTGCGGCACTACATGATCAGCGACTTGATCGAGTTGTTGCACTTATTGCAGACATCAGTCGTGCCAGCACTGCAACACTGATTGAGTTAGGTGGAGTCACTCTAGATGGCATTGCTGGAGTTGCCGGCAAAGTGAAAGTGAAAGAAGGTCAAGAAGTAATCATCAATACCTCGATGATTCCCGAGAAAGAATTGCCTCAAGGCGATGCTGAAGTGATGTTGGATGTGGTTTACGTCGATGACGATGTGATCGTGGTGAACAAAGCACCGGGAATAGTGGTTCACCCCGGTGCAGGTAATCCGAATGGCACCTTAGTGAATGGAATTTTGGCGCTATACCCAGAAGTCGCTTCGATAGGGGATCAACTACGTCCGGGAGTCGTACATCGACTCGATGCCGGGACAAGTGGCTTGATGGTGGTGGCTCGATCACAAGTTGCCTACGATGTTTTGGTTGATGCACTGACGCGTCGTGACGTAACACGAGTGTATGTAGCGCTGGTGTGGGGGCATCCTGAAGTTTCAACCGGACTCATTGATGCACCGATTGGTCGCGATCAACGGGATCCGACGAAAATGGCAGTAGTAATTGACGGAAAGTTCGCGCGAACTCAGTACGACGTGCTGAAACAGTTTGAACAACCTCAACCGTGCTCACTTATTGAATGTCAATTGGAAACCGGACGCACCCATCAAATTCGTGTGCACCTTGACTCGATCGGGCATCCAGTTGTCGGCGACTCAACATACGGGGGCGCACGAAGTTCGTTATCTTCCCCTCGCCCAATGTTGCACGCCGCAAAACTCAGTTTCGCACACCCAACTTCTGGTGAAGTGATGACTTTTGAGGCTCCAGTGCCTCATGACATGCAAGCGGTGGTGAACCGCTGTGAGTAAGACTTAGTGATGTAGTTCAGGCCACTGTGCAGTGCCACGAGCGGCCTGCGCAATCTTTGCCAGCGTGTAGTCGGCTAAGTGATGCCGCATATGTTCGCCTGCAACGTTCCATATTGCGAGCAATACGCAGTGACCCTCGTGGTCGCACGCACCATCTTGGTGTGGTTGACCAAAGTCGCCAAGTGTGATTGGGCCGTCGGCCGCCGCAATGATTTCAGAGAGCAGAATCTCTTCAGCTGGTCGAGCCAAAACATATCCACCACCAACACCACGTTTTGACTTCACTAAACCGGCGCCTTTGAGAACGAGCAAAATTTGTTCGAGATATGGCTGGGGAAGTGCAGTGCGTGTTGCAATGTCGCGCACTGAAGTTGGTCCTTGATCTTCGGCGTGCAGGGCTAAGGACAACAGCGCTCGACACGCATAGTCACCCCGAGTAGATACACGCACTCTTGTAGTGTAGATCGGGTGCCAACGCCTCGAGTCCCCGACTATCAAGGTGGCTCCATTGCGGGTCTGATTCCTGCCCTTCTCGGACCGCGAGGAACACAAGAAGTGCCCAAGTGGATGCCCATGTGTGTGCAAGGTGCAAATCAAGTGGTGCTGCTCGTGCTCGATGGCCTCGGCTGGCATCAGTTGCGCGAGCATCAGCAGCATGCGCCGATGCTCGCAGGTATGCAAGGCACATCCATCACCAGCGTTGCCCCTACTACGACGGTCACCGCGTTGACTTCCATTGCAACCGGGCTGACGCCGGGTGAACACGGGATGATGGGGTATCGCATCGACCTGGGTGGTCACGTCGTTCAAATGTTGCGATGGGGCGACGACAAAGGCGACCTGCGCGCAACATATCCACCCGACTTGGTGCAACCCTGTCCGCCATTTATGGGCGCATCCGTGCCCGTGTTAAGTAAGGCAGAACTTGAGGGATCAGCCTTCACGGAAGCACATCTGCGAGGTTCGCGTCCAATGGGCTGGCGAGCCGCATCGAGCATTGCAGTTCAAGTAGGTCAATTGCTTCGTAGTGGTCAGAAATTTGTTTATGCGTATTACGACGGCGTCGACAAAATTGCTCACGAGCGGGGATTCGGTGAGTACTACAACGCCGAGTTACGAAATGCAGATCGATTGGTTGCCGATGTTGCCGAAGCGTTAGTGCCAGGCTCGGTGTTGTTGGTAACTGCAGATCATGGCCAGGTGCACGTGGGGCAGAACACGCAAACCCCACATGCGGAAGTGTTGACCCGCATTACGCATCAGTCGGGAGAGGGACGCTTCCGCTGGTTGCATGCAAAGTCTGGCGCAGAGCAGGATTTATTGGATGCCGCGAAGGAGCATCATGGAAAAGACGCTTGGGTGGTGTCACGAGACGAAGCCTGCGAGCAACAGTGGTTCGGCAGGCGCGTGACTGATGTGGCGCGGAAACGTCTGGGAGATGTTGCTGTAGTGCCGTTTACCGCTACCAGCTTCGATGACCCGCTGGATTCTGGCTCGTATTCATTGGTTTGCCGTCACGGTTCGCTCACCGATGCAGAAATTGACGTTCCCTTACTGGCATTTGCGCGCTGAGAAAGCCATACTTGCCTGACATGTCTACAAACGAAACGC
>JALQWV010000049.1 GCA_023263465.1 Ilumatobacteraceae bacterium | reverse complement strand
GAAACGCTGCGTGCTCCATACCGCGCCATGATGGACGCTTCTCGTGCGCTTGGTGGCAAGCTGAATACCGCATTTCTCACTGCTGCTGCCGATGCCGCCGGCAATTACCACCGCAAACTTGGTGTGCCCGTGGAATCGTTGCGCACCAGCATGGCAATTAGCACCCGAAGCGAAGACTCTGGTGCAAACGCATTCACGCTGGTACGCATGCTGGTGCCAACCGGCGACATGCCCATTACCGAACGCTTTGCCGCCATTAACGAGTTAGTTAATTCGGCGCGCGAAGGTTCGAAGAACGCTCAACTCGACACGTTGGCAACGGCATCTAGCCTGTTGCCCACTTCGGTGCTCACGCGCATTGCACGCACTCAAAGCCAAACGGTCGATTTCGCCACATCGAACGTGCGTGGAGCCGGAATACCTCTGTACATCAGCGGAGCATTGGTGATGGAGAACTACCCGCTTGGGCCACTAGGCGGTGTTGCATTCAACCTCACCATGCTGAGTTACAACGGCAGCCTGGACATGGGGCTCAACGTAGACAGCGAAGCGGTTGCCTACCCCGTGTTGTTGAAACAGTGCATCGAACAATCGATGCAACAGATAGCTAATTACGCGCCAAAGACTTCAGATGCAGGGAACAAACAATCACGCAGCGACGCTGCGCCTACGAAGCAAAGACGCTTCAGGCTTGCGTGGTGGAAGAAGCGTTCGCAGTAAGCAACACGCGAACGTCGAGCAGAAGGTCTGCTACTTCTTCAGTTGATACCAATTCACGGTTGAGCATTTTGGCGAGCGCCTCATCGATAACGGTGAGTGCTTCGGTGATTACTGCTGCGTCGCGGGCTTCGGTCATGTCTTTGACCATACCCGACCGGTGCTACGAAGGCATGACTCTGTGCATAACATCACAGCCATGGAATTACGGGGAAAAGTAACGGTCGTCACAGGTGCAGCCGGCGGAATTGGCAAGGCTCTGGCCGAGCGGTTTCACGCAGAGGGAGCCAGTGTGGTGCTGGCCGATCGGGAAGCTGCGCCACTTGATACCAGCGTTGCACAACTGAACGCCACTCGCCCGAACAGCGCATTTGCCTTTGCCGCAAATTTGGGAACCGAGCAGGCAAATGCAGACCTAGTTCGTGCGTCAATTGAAAAGTTTGGACAGATTGATTTATTTTTTGCAAACGCCGGCGTTGGACTTGGCAGTGATTTGTCAACGAGCGAACAAGATTGGGACACTGCGTTCGATATCAATTTCAATGCACATCGCTGGGCCGCTAAATACTTGTTGCCCGATTGGCTTGCGCGTGGCGAAGGATATTTCTGCAGCACCGCATCGGCTGCAGGACTACTCTCGCAAATTGGTTCTGCGCCGTACACCGTGACCAAACATGCAGCCGTGGCGTTCGCAGAATGGCTTTCCATTACCTATGGTGGCCGCGGAGTATTAGTGAGTTGCCTGTGCCCTCAAGGCGTAAACACCAACATGTTGAAAGGCGCAGACAACAGCAACGACGGCCCTTCGGGCAACGTGGTTCGCGTGGCTGGCGGCGTACTTGAGCCTGAAGAAGTAGCGCAGGCCTGCGTGGACACCATTCGCGCAGAAACGTTTTTGGTGTTGCCTCATCCAGAAGTTGCGCAGTACATGGCGCTGAAAGCGACCGAGCGCGATCGTTGGCTAGCCGGAATGCGCAAGTTACAAAAACGCGTGCTTGGCGTTTAGCGAAACTCTGGCAACAACGTGGCGAGTTCGCGCCACTGTGTTGATGGCAATTCAATCAACCCCTCGGTAAGCACTTGCACCGAAACATGTGATGCACCAGCGTCAAGATGTTCTTTGATGCGACCGCGAACTGTGTCCAACGTTCCCCATGCACAAATGGCATCAATCAACTTGTCGCTGTGGTTCTTAATATCGTCTTCGGTGAAACCTTCGCGCATCAAGTTGTTGGCATAGTTCGGCAAACGCGTGTACGTGCCCATGTAACTGCGCGCAATTGCGCGCGCCTTTGTTGAATCAGTTTCTAAAATGACTGCTTGCTCAGGCGCAAGCGTTGGACCGTTACCCAAAATTTCTCGAGCCACTGCAGTGTGCTTTGGAGTGGTGAAATACGGGTGCGCACCGTCGGCACGCTCGCCTGCCAACTTCAACATTTTTGGACCGAGCGCGGCCAACACGCGATGCAACGGAGTGGTTGGCTCTGCGGCCATAAACATTCCCTTGTCCATTACGTCTAGGTAGTCCACCATTGCCGAATACGGTTTCACGTATTCGGTTTTGTGCAACGACTTCACCATGTTGCCGTGGCTTGCGCCAATTCCCAAGAGAAAGCGATCGGGAAACGCAGAAGTCAGCGTTTTTTGGCCAGCCTGCATGGTTGATGCAGTGCGCGCATACATGGAAGCAATGCCCGTTCCTACAATGAGATTCTTGGTTGCTGACAACAAAATTCCAGCATGTGCAAATGGTTCGCGACCAACTGCTTCAGGAATCCACACCGTTTTGAAACCCAGCTCTTCTAGTTCTTGCACGGCTTCACACGACTTGGCCATTGGTTGACCATCGAGCGTCCACGTCCAAATACCAATTTTTCCCAGATCGAGCGGTGTGGTCATGTGAATACTGTAATTCACACATCACTCCGTATGCACCGCCCTAACCAAATTCTGTTGCTGTTCCTCTTTACCTTCTCGTTGATGCTGTCAAGTTGCAGCAATGAATCAGTCTCCACTGCACCCAACTCCGCAACGGTGCAACACGTTGTCGATGGCGACACGATTGATATTTCCATTGGCGGAAAAACCGAGCGCGTTCGCCTAATTGGCATAAACACACCTGAAACCAAACACCCCACAAAAGGTGTGGAGTGCTTTGGGCCAGAAGCAAGTGCGTATACCGAGCAGTTGCTGCCGAAAGGAACAGCGTTGCGAGTTAAACGCGATATTGAAGCGCGCGACAAATACGGTCGACTACTGCTGTATGTGTACATTGCCAGCAACAACGTCTTCGTGAACCTGGACTTGGTGATGAACGGTTATGCGCGTCCCATGGTGTTCGAACCCAACACTGCCCACAAAGCCGACTTTGCCCAAGCAGCCACGCAAGCAGAGTTGCGCAACGTGGGTTTATGGCAGGCCTGTCGCTAGTAGCGTTTACGAGATGAGCACACCTTCACTTGCGCAACGACTTGGCCATAGCGCCGACGCGAAACTAGTGATCTTGAGTTGTGACGATCTTGGCGCATTTCATGCAGCCAATGTTGGCGTGTACGACGCGCTGCGCAAAGGCTCGGCAACGTGTGCATCGCTGATGGTTCCTGCTCCGTGGGCAAAACACGCAGTCATGAATTACAACGGGGATGACATTGGCGTGCATCTCACCGTGAACAGTGAGCACGAGATGTACCGCTGGGGACCACTCACCTATGCGCCATCACTGCAGTCTGGGGAGGGAGGGTTCCCGCGCACCATTGACGACCTGTGGGAACATGCAGACCCTGCTGAGGTATTGCGCGAGTGCCGGGCACAAATTGCACGCGCACTTGAATGGGGCATTGACGTAACGCACCTTGCTCCGCACCTCACCGCAATTACCTTGCGACCACAGTTTTTTGACGTGTACATCGAACTTGCCGTTGAATTTCAATTGCCCGTGCGCTTACCTTCCACCCTTACCGAAGCACAAGCCGGCTTTCCATTCCGCAAACTTGCCGCTGAAGAAGGCGTGCTCTTCCCCGATCACTTCGATCACGACTGGCGCGAAGGCAGCCGTGAACGTGTTCTGAATTCATTGCGCAATCTGCAACCTGGCGTTACCGAAATTCATGTGCAGCCATGCATTGACACGCCAGAAATTCGCGCGCTCGGTGACGTGGCAAACGGTTGGATTGATGACTACAACTTTGTAGTGAACGATGATTCACTGAAGCAGGCACTTGTCGATAGTGGCGCAATCATGATTGGCTATCGCGCACTTCGTGACGCCATGCGCTCGAACTAGTTAACGCACTCCCCGGAACATATCGTCTTCATATTGCCCCGCTGCAAGTGGCGGCGTTGGCACGAGCGATTTTGCCAACACCCAGTCTTC
>JALQWV010000207.1 GCA_023263465.1 Ilumatobacteraceae bacterium | reverse complement strand
TGGGTCGTTGTACCACGATGACGTCATGGACGAAGGCGTCACTCGTCGTGGCGTAGAAACCGTAAATGCAAAATGGGGCAACCTGCAGGCCATTTTGGCTGGTGACTTTTTGTTGGCCCGTGCATCTGAAATTGCTGCTGGTTTGGGCAATGACATTGCAGGGTTGTTAGCACGCACCATTAGCCAATTGTGCGAAGGCCAAATTGAAGAACTGCGCTTTACTTACAACGTCTCGCGCACTATTCCTTCCTATTTGTTGAGCATTGAAGGAAAGACAGCTTCGTTGTATTCAACTGCGGCGCGCATTGGCGGGCTTGTTGCGGGTCATGACGCAGGAGTGGTTGATGCGCTCACTAACTATGGAACATCGTTTGGCATGTTGTTTCAAATTATTGATGACATTTTGGATCTGACCGCAACCGATGAAGAATTGGGCAAGCCGTCAGGTCACGACATGGAGGAAGGCGTCTACACACTTCCTGTCATGCTCACACTTGCTCATGGCGGAAGTTCTGCAGACGAACTGCGTGACATGTTGGGCAAACCACTTTCGCAAACCGAAAGACTTCGCGCTCTCGACATTGTGCGCGCAGGCGATGGCGTGCAACGAGCAATCGAAACAGCAAAGAGCTATGTGCAGCTTGCTGAAGCAGAGTGCAATCGCATGCCGCAAGGCGAAGCAACCGATGCATTGCGTGCTGCGCCAGGCGCGTTGCTTAGTTCTGTAATTCGCTAATTGCGCTTGCTGCGGCGAGTCCTGAAAGAGCAGCGCCTTCAACCTTTGGACCGCTCATTGCATCACCAGCAATAACCAGCGATTCATGTTGCCAAATATGTTGAGGCCACGGCGTTCGTGGAGTTGCAAAGCGCCATTTCTTTACTTGGCTCTCCACAATACGTGAATGTCCAAGAAAAGGCTGCGCGCGGTTGATGAGCAACTGGTGAAGGGAATGCGGCTCATCGTCCCAGTGCTGCTCGCTGAATGTGGGGGAAAAGTGCAAAGTGAGAGCAGGAAGATGCGAGATGCCCTTCATGTAATTGTCAGCGACAAACTGCAGCGATTCATCTGGGTGTTGTATTCCACCGGGTGCGGGCACGGCGCTTTCGCCATCAAGTACCGCAAGCAGACCAATTGTGCGGTCGTACGCACACTGGAACAGCGCTTCAGGAATGTCAACGTGTGCAGTAATGAGCAATGAATATGCCTGTGGCAATGGGCAGGTAACGATCAGAGCATTCGATTGAAACACCGTTCCATCATCAATCTTGGTTGACCATGACGTGTCCTCATTGCGAGTCACTTCAAATGCGAATGTATTGCTGCGAACATCAACGCCTTGCGCAAGATGTTTGGCAATGCCGTTCATGCCACGCGTGCCGATGTAGCGAGGGTGACCGTCTTGGACAGAAAACCCCTTGCACCATTCGCGAACCACCCCAGCCTGAATCCATTGCTGAACATGATGGTCAAATTCCGGTTCGCGAACAGTAAAAAACTGTGCGCCGTGGTCGAGCGTTGCATCGCTAATTCGACGTGTGGCTAAGCGACCTCCTGGGCTTTTGCCTTTGTCCAGAACCACAACGTCGTGTCCGCTATTGCGCAATTGTTGTGCTGCAATGAGGCCAGCAAGACCAGCGCCAATTACGACTATGCGCATAACTAGGCAATCAGTTGTTGTTCGGACACACGCGCAAGTTCGGTGCGCTGCAAAAACTCAATCAAGATCTTGTTAAAAGTAGATGAGTGCTCCATCATTAATCCGTGTGCTGCACCAGAAATAACCACTAGCTCGGCATTCGGAATTCGCTCAGCAATTTCTTCGCTATCGCCGCGTGGGGTGAGGATGTCTTGATTGCCAACGATGACCATGGTTGGAGCAGTAATGGTGGACAATTGATCGACTAAGTCTTCACGAGTGTTCAAAATGGCGTCTATTTGTGACACGAATGAATGGCGCGGGCGAAGTGCTGCAAGAGGTCCCATCCAGGTAAATGCGGGAACCAATCGGCGAAATGATCGTGGGCTCATGACCCATTGC
>JALQWV010000177.1 GCA_023263465.1 Ilumatobacteraceae bacterium | reverse complement strand
AAGGAATTCAAAGCAGCAGTCAAGCTCTAAATGTCACTCGTCGCGCGGGTTGTTCCCGACGTGACCGGTGTGGACAAGGTGTTTGACTACCTCATACCGTCCGAACTGCACGAGGTCATTGGCATTGGTGATCGGGTGCGTGTTCCGTTGCACGGTCGCAACGTTCCAGGATGGGTGGTTGCCATTGGTTCGACCACCGATGGTTTTACCGAAGTTGACGAAACGAAATTGCGATCGGTCGTTAAGCGATTGGGCTTTGGTCCATCTGCAGAAATCGTTCAACTTGCTCAATGGGCGAGTCATCGCTGGTGCGGCCGATTGCGTGCCTTTTTCGTGGCCGCTTCACCCAGCACGCTTGTTGCAACTCTTCCTACTGCGCGTTATCAGCGTGACCAAGTGAAAGTGGAAGGAGACACAGCGGTCTCATTGGCTGTAAGCGAATCTCGATCACTGCTCGTTCAGCGAGGCCCATTGAAGTCACCAATTGATGTTCTTGTTGGGGCAGCATTGGTTGGTCCAACATTGGTGATAGTTCCGACGATTGTCCGTGCACGGTTGTTTGCTGCATCACTGAAGCGACATGGATTTACCGTTGCGGTTTTACCCGATGATTGGAATTCCGCAGCCGGCGGTGTTGATGTGGTGATTGGATCACGAACTGCAGTGTTTGCTCGGGTGCCTGGTTTGCGAAGCATTATCGTCATCGACGAACACGATGACTCATTGCGAGAGGAGCGCACACCAACTTGGCATGCGCGCGATATTGCGATTGAACGTGCGAATGAAGCTAACGCCTCATGCATTTTGGTGTCGGCACTTCCAAGCGTTGCGGCAAAGGTGTGGGCAAACGGCAGAGTTGTGAAATCAGATGAGCGCGAGACACAATCTGAATGGCCAAGTATTCAACTCATTGATAGAACTGTTGACGAACGTTGGTCAAACTCCTTGTTGTCATCGGAATTCATTGCCGAACTGCGCGATCATTCGCGTCGCATCGTTGTCGTGCTCAACACCAAAGGACGGGCGCGCCTGCTTGCATGCGCCTCATGTAAATCGTTGGCTCGATGTGGCAACTGCGATGCGGCAGTTGAAATTGGTGCTCAGGGTCAATTTTCGTGCCCACGTTGTTCTGTTGAGCGTCCGCAGGTGTGTGTTAAATGCTCGTCGGCAAAGTTTCTCACCCTCAAGCCAGGTGTAAGCAAGTTGCGTGAAGAGATCGCGCAGGCTGCTGGAAGAAAAGTGTCTGATGTAGTGGAAGTGACTGCTGGAGGAGATAACGAAACTGCTGTTGATCAAGCGAAAATGTTGTATGTCGGAACCGAAGCAGCCTTGCATCGCCTCCACGATGCCGACACAGTGGTCTTCCTCGACATTGATCAAGAATTAGCGGCTCCTCGGTATCGCGCGTCTGAAATTGTCGGCACGCTGCTTGTACATGCTGCACGGTTGGTCGGTCGCAGCCATCGCGGTGGAAAGGTGATGGTGCAAACGCACAGCGTTGATAGTCCCGTACTGCAGGCAATGGCCACTCTGCGCATTGATCAGTACCTGCAGTCGGTCACTGAGATGCGAAGATCAATGAAACTCCCTCCATTTGGTGCACTGGCACAATTGTCGGGTTCCAGCATTGATGAAGCAATTGAGGAGTTGCAGCGCAATGTATTTGTTCACGTCTCTGCATCAAGTAGTGGTTCGTATTTGGTAAGGGCAGCAGACTGGCAAGTGTTGGCTGATGTGCTCAGCGAAGTAGAAGTGCCAAAAGGTGTCAGGCTTAAAGTTGAGGTTGATCCTGGGCGCGTGTAGGTGTCACACGCAGCACACGAAAACCGCGTTTGCTTGTCAGGCGTTTTACCGAATATCCCTGTTCGGTTAACCAGACTGCTAACGAGTCAGATCCTAGATTTCGATTAATGACTAACCATGCTTCGCCGCTGGCTGACAGACGTGTTAGCCAAGTCGTGAGCAACTTGTGAAGTTCTTGTTTGCCAATTCGAATTGGCGGGTTTGACCACAGCACATCAAAGCGAATGTGTTCTTCAACCTCGTGAGGGGCACAGGCGATCACGTTTGACATTCCATTGCGCTGAGCATTTGCCGCAGTAAGTTGTTGCGCTCGCTCATTGATGTCAATGGCGAAGACCGTTGCTTCTGGCGAATATGCTGCAAGAGAAAGCGCTATTGGGCCAGCACCACATCCGAGATCGAGGAACGTTCCTGTGCTTGGTGGTCGTGCAGCTGTTTCAAGTAACACCATGGTTCCCTGATCAATTCCTTTGCGCGAAAACACACCGCGATCAGTCCCGATAATGATGTCGCGGCCGGCCATGCGCAAGACCGCAACATTCTGATCCTTCGAGTGGGCGACAGAAGCAACCTGTGGTTGAGTGGTGAAGTACTGCTCGTCGCTCATAAGCCTCGCTAGCCTTACACGCTATGGCGCAGACACCGAACAAAAAGGGTTCATCCATCCGCACCTATGGAGACCCTGTTTTGGCCGCAAAGGCCGAGGAAATTACGAATATCGATGGCAAGTTGGTGAACCTTGCCGAAGACATGTTCCGTGTGATGTACCAGGCCCCAGGCCTTGGGCTTGCTGGCCCGCAAATAGGTGTGCAGAAACAGATTTTTGTCTACGACGTTGATGATGATCCACAGGTCATTATCAATCCGAAAATTGTGGAGTCATCTGGTGAGTGGGTATATGACGAAGGTTGTCTGTCGATCCCAGGACTGTACGTCGAAATGCTTCGTCCTAAGAAGGTGCTCGTGAGCGGGTACACCCTTGAGGGTGAAGAAGTGCAAATTGAAGCCGATGAATTGCTCGCTCGTTTATTTCAACACGAAATTGATCACTTGCAGGGCGTATTGATGTTTGATCGCATGCTGCCAGACCAACGCGAACTAGCGATTGTTGAATATGCAAAGGTAGGCGACAAGCCAGCCAATGCCGAACCGGTGTATTTGCGACTTTCGTGACCAAACTTGCGCCACTGCCGCGCGAGCGCGCCAAGCGTATTGTGTACATCGGTACGCCAGAGATTGCAGTTGCCCCGCTGCAAAACCTCGTCGCTGAAGGATTCGTGATTGAACTCGTTGTCACGGGTATTGATAAACGAAGGGGTAGAGGCTTGAACACAACCCCTAACCCGGTGAAGGCAGCAGCCGTAGCGCTGGGAATTCCAGTCTCACACGACATCAATGATGTGCTGCAACTCAATCCAGATGGTCTGCTTGGTGTCGTGGTTGCATATGGCAACATCATCTCTCAGTCAATCTTGCAACATGTGCCGATGATCAACATTCATTACTCAGCGCTCCCACGGTGGCGGGGAGCTGCACCCGTGGAGCGCGCAATACTTTCGGGTGACGTCACAACCGCAGTGTGCATCATTCAAGTGGCACAACAACTTGACGCTGGCGATGTGCTCGCCTCAGCTCCATGCGCAATTGAGGAAACTGATTCTGTATCGACGCTACGGAATCGCCTCGGTCAACTTGCCCTCCCGTTACTCATGGATATTTGCAAGCATGGTGTAAGGGAGCAAAAGGCTCAAACAGGTGAAGTTGTTGTTGCTCGGAAAATCACTGCGCAGGACTTAGCCATCAATTGGTCGGAAAATTCAGGACATATCCTGCGACAGATTCGTGTTGGTAATGCGTTCACATTCTTTGCTGGAAAGCGATTCAAGGTCCACGAAGCAGCCACTTCAACTATCAATGTGGCTGTCGGTGCCATTTCAATTCATGATGGGGTTGTAGTGGTTGGCACACGTGATGGGTCGGTGCAATTGATTACCGTTCAGCCGGAGGGAAAGCCGCGAGTGTTGGCTATCGATTGGGCGAGAGGTGCCAGGTTGTCAGACACAAGCGCGTTTAGTGACAGGTAGCGTGCGCATATGAACCAATCGGCAGTGAATTCTCCAGATGGACGCATACTCGGCCATGTCGAGCAATTTGATTTTGATCGTGGTTTGGGAATGATTTGGTCAAGTGGTCAGGAGTATCTCTTTCATTGCGCCGAAATTGTTGATGGCACACGAGATATCAACATTGGAGCATCGGTGTCGTTTGTTGTTGCGCATCGATTCGGACATATTGAAGCGTCTGAAATTGAAAAACTTCCAAGCTAGTCGGGCTTAATGTTTCCTTTTATTTGCACGAAGGCCAAACGGATATTGGCGAGTGCTTCCGTCAGGGTGGTGAATTCCTCGCCCAAGCGTTGACCAAGACCTTCAACAACGCAGGCCACAGCGTCGATTGCTAGGGCTGCCTCCACCAGTCGGGGAGGATTTGCCGAGAGATGGATGGCTGCAAGTTCATACAAACCCATGACATGGTTGACAATCACCACGTTGGCCGGAGTCTCGGCGATTCGGGCTCGTGCCTCGGCAAGTGCTGTCTCAGCATCGTGGAGCTGGTCATCAAAATCGTCAGGAAAGTGGTCAGTTGGGTTGTCAGCCATGCCCGCTACGCTAATAGCCCAAGTGGGGAACGAGTTTCCTCCACCTGACCACAGATTTCAGTAATTCGGTGAGTGTTGCCGAGTGGCTGTCGAGTGCGTTTGGGTCGAGTGCGCAAGATGCGACGCGGTGCGTTGCGGGCGCTTCGGCTCTGCCGTGCCCGCCTTCTTCTCGAACATACTCACCTCCACAAATAGGAGGCAACGCCACTTGCATAAGAGAGTAAAGCCATAGCACCGCCAACACAAGAGCCACGTTTCAACGAGCGAATTCGCGCACGCGAAGTACGACTTGTAGATGCAGATGGTTCACAAGTTGGAATTGTGAGCATTGCCGAAGCACTCGAAAGAGCGCGTCTTGCAGAACTCGATCTTGTTGAAGTCGCTTCACAAGCAGACCCACCCGTATGTCGCATTATGGACTACGGCAAATTCCGCTACGAAGAGTCGCAGAAGTTGAAAGAGTCGCGCAAGAAGACCGTGCAAATCACAATGAAAGAGGTCAAGTTCAAACCAAAGATCGGCAAAGCCGACTTCGACACCAAGGTTCGTCACATGCAGGAGTTCTTGCGTGAGGGACACAAAGTCAAAGTCACCTTGCAGTTCCGTGGTCGCGAAGTTGCCCATCCCGAACTAGGTACCAAGATTTTGCACGCAGTAATCGAGCAATTGGGATCAGTCGCCAAGGTGGACACACACGCGCGAATTGAAGGTCGCAATATGACCATGGTTCTCTCTCCAGAAAAGAAGGCGCCGAAAAAACCAGACGCAAAACCAGCTTCGAAAGCCCAAGCAGCACCAGTTGCACAAGC
>JALQWV010000141.1 GCA_023263465.1 Ilumatobacteraceae bacterium | reverse complement strand
AACTATTAATAGTGTTGTACTCATAATTTCAGTCTACGGCACCAGCCAGAGACGCAGAGATCACTGGTTCATTGGGCACAATGGCGCTAGTTGAGAAATTTTGGACGACGCAGAACTCTGTCTTCAAACATCGCAACAAATCGGTTTGGTGCTATCTCGAGCACCTTCGTTGCTTCGTCACTCAACAACTTGTTGTACATCTCAACATACAGCTGCGCCAAACGCTGCATGGAGAAATCCTGTGCGCGGGCATGACCACCCGTCACCAATTGTTCTCGAATTGCATTGTCCGTCATCGACATGTGCAGCACCTCGGCAAGAGCAACTGGATTACCAGGTTCAACAAGCAACGCATTTTTCTCGTGAGTCGCAACATTGTTGTACCCACTGATATTGCTTGCAACGAGTGCTGCTCCTGCCGCCATAGCTTCAAGAAGCACAATGCCAAAAGATTCACCTCGCAACGAAGGAGCACAAAAAGTTGTGCACCGAGCAAGCCGGTCGAGTTTGTCCTCTTCCGTGATTCTGCCGAGCCAGGCAATTCGTTCGTCAGCGCCGTAGGCGTTTTGCACATCGTTGATACCAACTCCGTCAGAAGCAATCCACAGCTTCACGTTCTTTGGCAAGTGAGCCATTGCCTGCAGCAATACTTCCAACCCTTTGCGCGGCTCGTAGCGGCCACAGAAAAAAATTGTTGGAGAAGTCTCGCGCCGAGTCGACGGTCGCGAGTAACGCTGAACTTCAATGCCGTTGAACAAAATGGTGTACTCACCGCCTAAATAACGATGAGCAAGTTCCTTCGCAGATTCACTTACTGCAACACGAACAGACAAATGTTCCGCAGCCCATCGTGCCGTCTTGTTCAACACTCGGTATGACGTTGAATCCCCCGCTGCATGAAACGTGCCAACAGTTGGAGCGAGTTTCAGTAACAACGCTGTCACAGTTGGTCCAGGAACAATTGGTTCGTGCAAATGAATGACATCAAAGGCTTCATCATTGAGAGCACGAATGGTGCGCATCGCAGCAGAAGGATCTGGGGCAAGCGGCGCAACCGACCCATTAGCCGCAGTCGGCAGGCTGTTGCCCAACGGAGTAACGAACGGCTCCGGTGGCGGGCCATCACAGGGAGCAAGAACGCGAACTTCGTGACCGATTCTTCGTAACTCACGAGCGAGCCCCAGCACCTGAGCCTGCACGCCGCCAGGAACCGAAACGCTGTATGGGCTCACCATGGCGATGCGCAACATGTTCACGCCATATACGGTAGGCGTCCACAAGGAGTATTCAAGCCATGATCACATTTTCATCTTCCGCTTACACACTTCCTGCGATTTCTCTCGTTGCATCTCCAACGAAGCGAAAGGCAATTTTGGAGTTGGCCATAGAGGCCGAGCGCCGAGGATTCGCGGGAATCGCCTGTCCGAGTTTGGGCGGAACTCTCGGCTTATGCGTGTCTCTTGCTCATGCGACATCAACCATTCCGTTTTGGACTTCGATTCAACCCATGTACTACAGCCACCCTGTTGAACTGGGAAACACTGCTGCACATATTCATGAAGTTTCTGGCGGTCGATTTGGCCTTGGAATTGGCGTAAGTCACGGCCCAGTAGTGCAAAGACTTGGTGTTGCAACAGGTAAGCCACTTTCCGATATTGCCAACTATGTCCAGGCAATGCGACTACATGAGCGCTTTTCCGGGCAGCTACCACAAATTTTTCTTGCCACGCTGCGCGACAAGATGCTTGCGCTTTCCACCAAAGTTTCGCAAGGTGCAATTTGGGCGAATGCCTCGCTTCGCGACATCAGGCGTCAAGTTGCATCAATAGATACGACACATCGAGATCAATTTTTTATGGCCAACATGGTGCCTACGGTGATCAGTGACGACCTCGAAGCCGCCTATGCAATACACCGAAAAACGCTCACTGGATATGTTTCACTTCCCAACTATCGCAACTACTGGCGAGTGGCTGGGTACGAAAAAGAAATGGACAACATCGAGTCCGTAATCGCGAATACACCAAAAGAATCACTCGCCGAGCAATTGCAACATGCCATGACAGACGAGTGGCTACGCGATTGCACGATCTCGGGCAATGCCGTTCAAGTACGAGATCAGTTCAGCACATGGGCTCAAGCAGGTGTTCTCCCAATCGCAGTCATGTCTTCAACTAGTGGTGGACAGGCAAAAGCAGTTGCAGAGTTGTTTGCTGCGTTTGAACACTAAATAACGTTAAGCTCGCGCAACAGTTCTTCAACTCGAGTTTTAATCTGATCGCGAATTGGTCGCACCGCTTCAACACCCTGACCAGCCGGATCATCAAGTGGCCAATCCACATAGCGCTTACCAGGAATGTATGGGCAGGTGTCTCCACATCCCATGGTGACGACTACATCCACTTCGTGCAACATTTCCATTGACCATTTTTGAGGTACATAGTCTGCAATGTCGATACCAACCTCGCGCATTGCTTCGACAGCCGAAGGATTCACTACTGAAGCAGGTTCAGATCCGCCAGAAAAAACACGAACATTGTTTCCTCCGAGTGAGCGCATGAACCCCGCGCCCATCTGGCTTCGACCCGCGTTGTGCACGCAGAGAAATAACACTCCAGGATTTCGAGCTTCATTCATGTTGCATGATCTTCAAAAACATATCGAATGATTGCAAAGCCAATTACAGCGCCAACGAGTTGCATCACTATAAACATAGGAACCGACTCGGGGGCGATTCCTGCAAATGTATTGCTGAAAGTGCGAGCAACCGTAACTGCTGGGTTGGCAAGCGACGTTGAAGAAGTAAAGAAATACGCACCAGTGATCCACGCGGCAACCGTGAAAGGAACTAGGTTCGCACGCTTTGCACGAATGGTCCCATAAATAACGACAAGTAAGCCGACTGATGCAACAACTTCGGAAATCCAAATGTTTGACCCGGTACGAACCTTTTCAGAGAAGTTGATTGCATCAAGATCAAACATCACATTGGCGATCATCGCTCCAGCGCAACCGCCAATCGTTTGCGCCATCGCATACAGCGCTGTGTCTTTCCAACTTCCCTCGCCAAGCAAAGTACCCACAATTCCAACAATTGGATTAAACGATGCTCCTGACACTGGGGCAAAAACTAAGATCAACGCAACAAGAGCGCCACCCGTTGCCACTGCATTGCACAGCAACTGCAACGCAACATCTTGTGTCAATCGCTCGGCCATAATGCCCGAACCGATCACGGCAACGATTAAAAGTCCAGTACCCAGTGCCTCCGCGGTTAACCGACGCATCATGAGCAGCAAGCTGAACCCTCAAGTCCATCTACCTTGATGTAGAACGAGGGGGAATCTGCCAGCACGGTGTAGAACTCCCAGGGTGCATCATCTGGAGATTGCACCCACACCTTGTCTTGTTTTGCGTAGCAACACACGGTGTCCTTCTCAATTTTTTCTACGAGCCCAAGGCTTTCAAAACGCTCAATTGACTCTTCGACTTGCGTTGCATTTTCAAGTTCGACTCCGAGATGGTTGAGGTGATGAAACTCGCTGGTATCCCCTGCCGCTCGCTCCATAAGTACCAACTTCAATGGCGGGTCTGCAATGGCGAAGTTGGCGTACCCTTCACGAACCTTTGCCGGCTTGGTATTGAACATTTGTGAATAGAACTCAATCGCTTCGCTCAAATTGCTGACGTTTAACGCCAATTGCACCCGTGACATCATGTGCCTCTTTCATTTGTTATATTGATAATCATCAATATAACAAAGACTCCTCACCGCAAGCGATTTACCGCCATTCCTCAAAATTGCTGTGGACCAGTTTCTGACAACGCTTTGACCTCGGCGCAGGCTGCAGGCTTAGCGCAAGGATTTGCTGCACTTGCCGACCCTGTTCGCCTCAAACTGTTCAGCTTGATTGCTGCTTCTCCGAATACAGAAACATGCGCATGCAATTTGGTGAAGCCAACGGGCAGATCACAGCCAACAGTGAGCCATCATCTCAAAGTGCTGAGGGAAGCGGGCTTACTCCTAAGCGAAAAGCGAGGCACTTGGGTTTGGTATCGAGTAAATCACGAGCGCCTTGACGAACTGCGAACGGTACTCGCTTAAGGATTAAATCCAGGGTCGCTTGGCCAATTCGGTTGAAACAAATGCCACTGCTCTGGCGCCCGCCGAATGAGTCCTTCAATTTCGATCATAAGCAGTTGCGTTATACGCGCCACATCTTCTCGCAAACTCCCTTGACGTTCAACAGGAATCGGCGGACGCACGACTGCATGATGACCATCTGATTTACGAGTGAAATATGTTGCGAGTGGTAGCAACGTGGCACCTGTCCGCAATGCAAAAAATGCCGGGCCTGCAGGAACCGTTGTGCGTTCTCCAAAGAACTCAACTTCAACACCCGACCGGACACCGTCTCGCGGAATGTCTCGATCACACAGCAAGGACACGACTTGATTGTCTTTCAATGCAGCGCTTACTCGCAGACCAGCATTGTCATCGAGAGGGACAACTTTCACGCCCACTTTGCTGCGCATGTCGCGAAACCATTCAAACAATTCGTCATTGTCTAATCGTTCGACTACTGCTGTAAGGCCGTAGCCCTGATCAACCAGCCATCTTCCAGCCCATTCCCAACCGCCGAGATGCGGAAGAGCCAAATTGACACCTTTGCCATCTG
>JALQWV010000097.1 GCA_023263465.1 Ilumatobacteraceae bacterium | reverse complement strand
AGATTTCTGCTCCACTTAGTCGACGATCAAAATTAATTGAGAACTGTTCGCATTCAATATGGAGGTGCTGACCAATTTCTGAGTTGAAACTGATCGTCAGTTCTGGATCCGAATTGATAAACAATCGGTTCATCAGATTGTCAAGTAGTAAATGACTAAGAGAAAACGAACCCGTGCCGGTTGTTTGCGCAGGTAGTTTTACAACTGTGTCAGGACATCCGACATACGACCAACTGCGCCGCAAGGTAATGCTCTTCTTATCAATTACGACCTGACCCAGAGGTGGTTGCGAGAAGAACGACATGAAGTCTTCAATGTCAATAGGCATTTCTGCGAGAACACTGCAGATCCTTTGAAAATCTCGGTATTGGATTTTTGCTGTGACATTTGGTTCATCGGAAAAGGTTTTGAACTCTGGAGTTTTTTTACACACTCCCATTTGGATCTCACCGCCGTTTGATGACGTGATCTTTGCAGAGTCGTCTTCCACTGTGAGATTGCAGGTTCCACCCGCGCCAGTAAGGGTGTTTGCGCTAAGGATAAGACGACCTGGAATTTGGAATGACCCCTCAAAAGTATGGTGATCACCCGGAATGGTGATCCATGTGTCATCGCTATTCATTTGCCATGTGCGCTTTCCATCAACGCACGTGACGAGAACCCCTCGACCTTTGTCTTCTTCAAGTACAGACATGCGGATTGCCGACATGACAAGATCGAGTTCGCTTTCGGAAATGTCTCCGATGTTTACTTTCATGCTGCATCCTTACCGTGGAATTTCTTGAGGACTTTGACTGGTGTGTATCCGGTTGGAATGGTGTGCACCTCTTCAAACAACAACGCAAGGTCTTCACGCATGGTGTTGTCTGTTTGTGCGCTGGGTGTGGTCACCTGAGGTGAATTGGTTTCGGTGCGTTCGGGTGTTGGATTTGTTGCCAACTTCGTTTCGTTGCTCATGGTGCGCTCCTAGCGGGGTAGGTGTGGTCGGTGTTTATCCCACGGGTGGGTCAGAGATAGTAGGCGAACACAGGTTCGCTTGCACGGCATTTTGGCGCCGAATCGATAAACGCACAGACTTGTTACAAATGTGCCTGAATTTGCGCTATTCCCAGTCCTGAGCCCAATCATCCCAGTCCACCACGCTGTCGGCATCCACCTGGGAGGCCGCCTCAACGGTGGCCTGGACGAGGCTGGAGACGACGTCGAGCACGACCTGGCCATTATTGGGCAGCAGGAAGTCCACCACGCAAGCAGGGGCAATGTCGGGTTCTTTCCACCAGTCCAGCAATTGAGAGACCTCAAGAGGTTGCATCACTTTGCACATCATGTCTACAAGGAACGAGCGCTGGTACGTGGTGTCGCCTGGGTTTAGCCACAACGTGATTTTCAACTCGTTGTACAAGTAGTTGGAGTGAATTGCCCAAAGTGGAATCGGTTCTGCGGAGTGTGGGTGAATCAGGCTCACCTTGATCATGCTGTGAGCTTCGCCTCCAATACCCGTCTGAACAATTCCCGTGAGATTTTGCAGAACTGCAAATTGCTCGAATATCGCAGAGTACTCCTCGCTGCGTTCGTCAAACAGCACGCGACAGGTCATCGCGATGTTTTGAATTGCATCGCTTAGCCAATCTGCGCGAGATCGAAGAACTGGGCCTTGACCACTCACTCGCGATCTGCGCGGGGCGCTGAGTGAGATTTGCTCAATAGCGTGAGCATACTGGTGGGTGAGGCAAGGAAATTCCTGGTCGCAGGAAATGCAACGTGGGTCATCTTTGAGACCATTTGACATATGAATTGCGGCAATCACCCTTGCTAGATCCTGAGCGGAGTAAAAAGCTTCTCGAATGTTCATTGATGCCTCCCATAGAAAGAAAAGAGCACGTACTCACCAGGGTGAATACGTGCTTGTGGACAGTTTCAGTATGACAAATGGGTGTCACGGAGTGGGTAACTCGATGCGTAAAGAATGGTATGAGCACAAAACTACGCACAAAGATTTTCTACGACGATGACTATGTATTGGAATCGGAATTAGAAACACGAACCAAGGCAGAACCGATTGCACGATTGATTCGTTCTGAGAATAATCCTGGTGTGGAGTTGCGTTCACCACGAAAAGCGACCAGAGCAGAACTTGAAGAAGTGCATAGTCCTGAATATCTGGACAGATTGTGGAATGGAGTTCAAGACTTATTGCGAAGTCTGTTGGCGAGCACCGGTGGCGTTTTAGACGCGGTAGATCAAGCACTCATTGACGGGTTCGCGGGAAGTCTGTCGAGTGGTTTGCACCATGCAAAGCGAAACCATGAAGAGGGATTTTGTTACATCAACGGGTTGGTCCTTGCGGCACTGCGCGCATTAAACGTTCATAAATTGACTGATATTGGCATTCTTGATCTTGATGCGCATTGTGGTGGTGGCACATTCCAATTAATTGGCAATGACTCACGAGTGCGTTTGGCGGATGTCAGCACCAATCCGTATGACAGTTGGAAATCATTTGAATTGCGACACCATTTGAAGATTGTGCGCGATGCAAACAACTACTTGAATGAAGTTGAGAAAGCACTGAAGCACCTCGTGGGTGTACAAATACTCATCTATAACGCAGGAATGGATCCGTTCGAAGGGTGCGGCATTGGCGGTTTACCAGGAATCACGCGCGAAGTACTGCAACAGAGGGAAAAGTTGGTTGCAGACTGGTGCAGAAAGAACAATGTTCCGGCGTTGTATGTACTTGCAGGTGGTTACGAAGGACCAAACTTAGACCTTGAAGGAGTGGCACGTTTGCATCTTCTCACGGTCAACGAATTCGTGCAGTAATTACTTTGCGGGTCGCTTGGCTGGCTTTGTAGCGCGGCGAGGGATAATCAAAGGCGGGTCTAACTTTTCTGCTTTTCCACGACGATAGAGCTGTGCAGGTTTGCCAGTCCCAGAAGATGAGTGCCGAGTTCTGCCGGGAACTCTCTCGATGAATCCTTCAATCGTTTCTGCCTTGCGTGCAAAGTTTGCAGCATCGAACGAAAGCTTCATCTTCTCTCGAGCCGACTTCTCGCCTGGTGTAGAAACTCGGGACGCTCTGCGGTATTCCTCTTCAAGGAGTTTTTGCACCTTGGAAAGGACATCCTGATCTCTGGTCATCTTGCGACCGCTCGATAACCCCATGCGCATGTCATTCATGGGCATAGTCATCATGAGCTCGTTTTTACTTGATTCGCTAAAGGCTTTTGACAGCACATGAATCTGCCGCTCTGCAACGCTCGAATCAGACTTTGATTCTTCTCGACGAATTCGATCAGCGAAGCGGAGCGTGTCAGCGTCTGGGTTGTATGCCGGATGGAACATCACTTCATACACGTGTCGCAAGTCGCCAAGGGTAAATTCTTCGTCGCAGAATTTCAACGCAATAGGGGTTCGCTCCATAAGTTCACGCACTCGTGAAACGGCATCGCGAATCATTTGGTTGTGGTCAAACTCCAAACGATTGGGGTCTGCAAGAACTTCAATTACGTCCATGAATTTTGCATTTGCAGCATCGCTTCCGGCAAACGGCGATGCGAAGTCGGGGCTAAATGCAACGAAAGCAATGGAGACAGTTCTTCCAGGCCGTGGATCGCGACCTACATTTCCGTATGCGCCAATCTGTACCAAGTCCTCAGGATTTACCGTGATTGAAGTTTCTTCGAGGAGTTCGCGACAGGCCGCCTGAACAAGATTTTCACCCTTTGACTTAACATGGCCACCTGGGAGGGCATAGTCGAATGGCTCCCGAGGAACCTCGCGCACGATGCCCGTCTTAGGGTCGAGGATGCAAGACTGTGGTCCCTTTCTTTGAACCACCGCTACCTGAAGCAGATTTCGCTTGATGGTGAGGGCTACAACGTCAACTGCTACGTGGAATTCCGGGACTTTGGGTTGTGTTATCGATTCCATATGTACTTCCATAAACGCACGTTTATGGCTTATGTGTAATTCTACATAAATGGTAGGGATCAGATTGACTCAATCT
>JALQWV010000038.1 GCA_023263465.1 Ilumatobacteraceae bacterium | reverse complement strand
TTACGCCAACAGGCGTAGCAACGGGCTGGCTCAGTTGGGTGAGCGTGACGAACTGCAATAGCGCATAGTTTCGTTTCAGAGGAAAATGTATGACCCGACATGATTATCCAGCAACAGGAGCTTGGTTTCCTGGCATGCCTGTTGGCGGTCGTAAATTTGCACACTTTCCAGAAGATCGCCCATTTGCGTTAGATGGAGGAAAAGTTCTCAGCAAGGTATCCATTGCGTATGAGACGTGGGGAACGCTTAATGCAGATGCATCGAATGCGATTTTGATTTGTCACGCATGGACAGGCGATAGTCACGTCACTGGTGCCGCGGAAGAGGGAAATCCCACACCGGGCTGGTGGGAAGGTGTCGTCGGTCCTGGAAAGGCCATCGATACCAATACATGGTTCGTGGTGTGCAGCAATGTCATTGGTGGTTGCCAGGGTTCAACTGGTCCTGCAACAGTCCACCCCGAAGATGGTCAGCTGTATGCCTCTCGCTTTCCGGTGATCACCGTCCGCGACATGGTGCGCGCGCAAGTGCGACTTACCGACATGCTTGGTATTCGCACATGGCACAGCGTTGTTGGCGGATCAATGGGGGGCATGCAAGTGCTGGAATGGGCCGTCACCTTTCCTGATCGTGTGAAAACCATTGTTCCCATCGCAACATGTGCTCAAGCAACGGCTCAGCAAATTGCGTGGGGTGCAATTGGTCGTCGAGCAATTCGCCTCGATCCGAAGTGGCGCAATGGTGAGTATTACGACGCCGCAACGGGCGAGGGACCTTGGGAAGGTCTCGCAATTGCACGCATGATTTCACAGGTCACCTTCCGCAGCGACAACGTGTTCACCGAACGGTTTGGTCGCGCACTTGTCGACATGGATGCCGACTACAACGGCCTTGGCCTGTGGGACCGATTTGAAGTCGAGGGATATCTTGATCATCACGGAGACCGCCTGATTCGCCGATTCGACACCAACAGTTATCTCATCATCGGCAAAGCAATGGATCTGCATGACATCGCTCGTGGTCGCGGCACGCTTGACAATGCGATTTCACGGATTAAAGCACCAACTCTTGTACTGGGAATTTCAAGCGACATTTTGTATCCCACGTACCAACAGAAACAGATTCATTCAATGCTTACCGAGAGAGGCGTTGATTCAACCTATGTTGAAATTGATTCTCCTCATGGCCACGATGCGTTTTTGATCAACTTCGATCAAGTCGGCGCGCCAATTAAAGCGTTTCTTGAACGAACGATTTAACGCGGAAGAAGTGCGTCAAGAACGCTTACGCTGTTGCTATGGAGCGGAAGTCGCAACATTGCAACAACGTCATTGTCGTTTGTGCGGCAAAGTGCATAAGTGCGCACACTCAAATCTGTTCCATCAACATGTGATGCGTGAGGCAGGCCGATTACGTTCCACGATCCGCGAAGTGCTCGACCTCGTTTGCCTCGGCCGTTGCACACCACCACGGCATTGTCGGCGTCAATCACAATTCGTGTCTCAGTCCATTTCGGGGATGCACCGGTAAGTGCAAGAGCCATCTGACAAATGCAGCGGGAGCCATCGTCGGATGACCAATGATTTACTCGCGAGCGTAGCCTCCAGATCATCGCCGAAAGCATCGCGATAAATGCGAGCGAACTTGCCACATTGATCACCTGGTCAGACATGTTCTTCAGTATGGTCGGCTGATGTAGGTTTGGGGTGGTATGACCGTGTCGTTTGTGGTGGTTGCGATTTCTCTACGCGTGGCATTCGTGTCGCTGATCTGTCTCGGTGTAGGTGGTGCGCTTGCAGTGTTGACATGGTGGTTCTGGAATACTGCAATGCCCGAACCACCAGCGCTTGCACGCTTAGAGATCATGAGCGATCGTCGTTATGAAGCAGCCTCACCCAGGGAACGGGAATTGTTGTTGGGCGAAGCCGATGAAGTGATGTCCGTGAGCACTAGAAACACACAGCCACGAGCGCAACGTCCTGCGCCACGATCGCGTGTTGCCCCAGTTGCTCAACGCCAAAGAACAGAGTCGGTTGAGGTGGTTGACGATGCTCCTGCGACGCGCAAGCCAATTGACCCGTTGTTGAAGTAACGGTTAGGTAGTTTTGAGTAATGGCCGCTTTTGATCCTTCTGAAATGATTGCTCGATTCAAGGACCGTGCTTCTGCTGTGAAGCGTCGCCCGCTACCTCCAGTTGCAGGTGAAGAGCGCCAAATGTTTCTCACTCAGGCCCAAATGGATTTTCAGGATTTCGCCATGATCGGCGACTCGCAAGCAACTATTGAAGATGGATTCTTGGTGTTGCGTGTTGACCTGCGCCCACCAGACGCCAAGGCGTGAACAAAGTAGCGCGTGCGGCGAGCGCGATTAGCGCTCGTGCACAGGTGTTTCCCATTAGCGGCGTGCTCCTCGCAAACCTCGCATGGGGCATCGGCCCAATTCTCACGGTTGCAATTGATATGTCCATCAATTCAACAATCTTTTATCGCGTCACGATGTGGCCTTTCGTGTTGTTCTTTATTGCGCGAAGGAGAAAGGCGGAAATCAGTCTTCGCATTTTGCGAAGCGCCCTAGTTCCCGGGTTCTTCTTTGGCGTCTCGACCATTTTTGGCTTCATGTCGTTTACCAACACGTCCATTGCGAACGCGACTCTCATTGGAAGCACCTCTTCGGCAATGATGCTGTTCATAGCGCCGAGCTATCTGAAAGAAAAGATCACAAAGTTGCAGGTGCTGTGCGCGTTCAGCAGTTTCTGTGGTGTTGCGTTAGTCGTAATTGCAGCAGGTGGCGGTGGTGGTGCTTCTGTATACGGCGACATTCTTGCCCTTATCAACGCGGTGCTTTGGACTGGCTATTTCGTGGCAACAAAAAAGATGCGTACCGATGGTTTCAACACCTGGTCGTTCATGTTCAGCATTGCGCTGATCCAAGCAGTGATCGCCGGAACATGGGCATTGCTCACAAGCAAAGACATCACCTCCATATCCCAGCGCGATTTCTTGTTGGTGCTAACCATGACGCTCATTCCTGGAACAGTTGGTCACACTGCAATTGTGTGGGCACAGAAGTTTGTTGCGGCTTCAACCTCTTCACTTATTTGTTTGCTTGGCCCGGTGATCTCGATGTGTTTTGCGTGGGCGATCTTCGATCAGCGCATTAAGCCGTGGCAGATGGTTGGAGCGGTCATTGTGCTTGGTTCACTTGCAGGGGTAGTGCGATACGGCACTTCGGAAGCAGCCAAGGCTGACATGTTGAGGAATGCAGACCCCCTGCTAAACTCAAACCCGTAATCCATGCGGACGTGGCTCAGTTGGTAGAGCATCACCTTGCCAAGGTGAGGGTCGCGAGTTCGAATCTCGTCGTCCGCTCCATTAGTTATCTGCTCACCTGTACATCACGCTGATCTGAAGGGTGCAAACCTCCAAGGCGCCGATCTGAGTGGCACAAATTTCAGACGTGCCAATTTGGCTGGCGCGAATCTTGTTGATGCGATCCTTGTTGGTGCAAATTTCACGAAGGCAAAGCTGTGGGGAGCCGGACTCTGTGGCGCTGATTGCTTTCAGGCCAACATGACGAAGGCCAATCTTGAAGGATGCAATCTGAAGGAGGCGAACCTAGATGGAGCAATCCTTGAAGAAGCAAACCTTGAAGGCGCAAATCTAGAGGGAGCAAATCTTTCTGGTTTTGATCTGTGGGGTGACAATCACATAGGTGCAAATTTAAGAGGGGCCAATCTCGCAAACGCACGGATTGATGGTGCGAACTTTGCTGGTGCGATCATGCCCGATGGTTCAGTTCATGACTAGCAATGGGCTCGTCTAGTCTTCATTCATGAGTCAAATCGGCGTTAGTCAAATAGTTAGTCAAACACGTTCTGCTTTTCAGTCGGGCATAACTCGACCGCTGTCGTGGCGCAAGGCTCAATTGGAAGCCATGATTCGCATGATTGAGGAGCACCAAGACGAGTTCTCCGCTGCTTTGAAAACCGATCTAGGTCGCGGTGTCGAAGAGGCCTGGATGTATGACCTCGGTTTCACGATCACCGAAGTGAAATTGATGCTGAAGAATTTAAAGAAGTGGACATCGGCTCGCAAAGTGCCTACACCAATCGTGTCGAAGCCAGGATCATCACGTCGCATTCCAGAGCCGCTTGGAACGGTGTTGGTCATCGCTCCATGGAACTACCCGGTGCAGTTGTTGCTTGTTCCTGCTGCTGGAGCAATTGCTGCTGGCAACGCAGTGGTCATGAAGCCGTCGGAGGTGTCGTCTGCAACATCGGCCGTACTTGCAAAGTTCGTGCCTCAGTATCTCGACAAACAAGCAATTGTTGTCGTCGAAGGTGGAGTTCAGGAAACCACCGAGTTGCTTGCACAAAAATTCGAACACATTTTCTACACGGGCAACGGAACGGTTGGACGTGTGGTTATGCGCGCTGCTGCAGAAAATCTCACACCAGTAACACTCGAACTGGGTGGTAAGAGCCCCACCATTGTTGATGCTTCGGCAAACATTGACGTTGCTGCACGACGAATTGCGTGGGCCAAGTATGTGAACGCCGGCCAAACATGTGTTGCTCCCGATTATGTGCTTGTGCATAAGTCGGTATCCGACAACTTAGTAAAAGCAATTGGTGAATCGGTCAGTGAGTTTTACGGTGCAGACCCTCGAACCAGCAAGGACTATGCACGAGTGGTATCGCCACGTCACTTCACCCGTTTGAAAGCCATGATGGGTTCGGGGACAGTGGCTGTTGGCGGACAAACGGAGGAGTCCGAGCGCTATATCGCGCCAACAGTGTTGGTCAATGTCGACAAATCATCTCCAGTGATGCAGGAAGAAATCTTCGGACCAATCCTTCCGATCATTGAAATTGACTCCATTGATGAGGCGCTCAGTTTTGTAAACAGTCGTCAACACCCATTGGCGTTGTACGTATTCGCTGAAGATTCTAAGGTGAATGAAAAGGTGGTTGCGAACACCACATCTGGTGGAGTCACAATAAACGGAACCATCTTTCACATGACTGGGCCGTTCCTGCCATTCGGTGGAGTGGGAGAAAGTGGCATGGGCGCCTATCACGGTCAAGCGGGTGTAGACGTGTTTCAACACCTCAAGCCAGTGCTGAAGCGATCAACAAAACTTGACGCACCGTTGGCATACCCGCCATATACGGCACGTAAGTTCTCCATACTCAAGAAGTTTCTCTAAATAGTTCGCACTCCTACGAAAGGTATTGACATGAAAATCGGCGTTCAACTCTGGCCACAGGCAACAACTGTGAAAGAAATGCGCACTGCGTGGCGCACTGCCGATGCAATGGGTGTTGACAGCATTTGGACATGGGATCACTTTTATCCACTTTCGGGTGACCCCGAAGAGCGCCACTTTGAGTGCTACACATTGCTTGCTGCAATGGCCGCTGATACGTGTCATGCGCAGGTCGGTGCGTTGGTTACATGCTTTACGTACCGCAACCCGCAATTGCTTGCCGACATGGCACGCACCATTGATCACATCAGTGATGGTCGATTCGTGCTCGGTCTCGGTTCTGGTTGGTTTGAGCGCGACTACATTGAATACGGATACGAATTCGGTACCGCCGTGGATCGATTGAAGTTACTGGAGGCGGGATTGCCGGTAATTAAAGAACGCATGAGCAAACTGAACCCTCAGCCAGTGAATGGCAACATTCCCATCATGATTGGCGGTGGCGGAGAAAAGCGCACATTGCGTCTTGTCGCCGAGCACGCTCAGCAGTACAACTACTTTGGCCCGCCAGAAAGCTATGCCAACAAAATCAAGATTCTTGATGAGTGGTGTGCAAAGGTCGGTCGCAATCCGAAGGAGATTGAGCGCACCGTTGCGATTTATCCAAAAGAGGTAACTCCGGAGTTGTTTGAGGCCTACAAGCAGGCAGGCGCAGAGCACATTATTTTGACGAGTGCTGGCCCATTCGACATGACCGACCTGGAAACATTGCTGAGCTGGCGCTAGTTACGAAGAGAAAGCACCAATTGATTCAACGATCACGTTGAATGCAGCTTCGGCGTCAACATCCCATACCACGGTGCAGTTCGGGTCTTTACGTTCTTTTAGTCCGCGTTTATCAACAAGGGTCATTCCACGGCTGTGTTCGCCTGAAGTCTCAATTACCACGTGTTGGTCTTTCATGGTGAACAACTCTGGGTGAGTGAGTGCAAGTACTGCGCATGGGTCGTGCACAGCGCCTCCACGCATATTGTCGTGTCGGCTTACATAGACATCACTGAAGAACACAAATAGGTCGGCGAGTACGTCAGCGAGTTTTCCCGGCAGAGCCCGAACTTTGTCAATACGTTCGGGAGTCGCTTGCAATTTGTGCGTCACATCGAGACCGCTCATGATGAGTTTTCCGCCGTAGTCGAACACGATTGCAGCGGCTTCTGGATCGGCCCAAATGTTGAACTCGGCTGCGGTTGTTCGGTTGCCGAAAGTTCCACCGCCCATGAGCGAAATGCCCGCGATCCTGCCAGCGATGTCTGGTGCTGTGCGAAGGGCGAGTGCAATATTCGTCAGCGGTCCTGTGGGGACGAGCCAAATGCCCTCGGTCTTGCGACAGGTATCGATAATGAATTGGACGGCGTCTTCACTGTCTGCTGGACCTGAAGGCTCTGGCAAGTCAGCCCCATCCAAGCCACTTTCACCATGTACATATGCAGCGTCTTTCGGTTCTGCAACAAGTGGTCGACGAGCGCCCTGATGCAAAGGTGCAGTACTGCCAATCATGTCCAAAATGATTCGTGCATTGCGGGTGGTTGCCGTTATCGGAGCATTTCCAGCAACCGTGGTGACGCCGAGCAAATCAGCGTGTTTCGCAGCAACCACCAAAGCCATGGCATCGTCATGGCCTGGGTCACAGTCAAGAATCATTTTTATGCGTGAAGACATATCGCCGACTCTAGTCGTGTGTGTAAAAGTAGAGGGGTGACAGATCCAATCTTTGATGTGGTGGTTGTTGGCAGCGCCAACCTCGACTTAGTTGCAAATTTGGACCATTTGCCAATGCCGGGTGAAACACTTATTGCTCTCGGATATGCCGAATACCCAGGTGGCAAGGGAGTGAATCAGGCCGTTGCGTGTGCGCGCATGGGTGCAACTACTGCATTTGTTGGTTGCGTCGGAAATGACGATGCGGGCTCGCTGCTGCGCTCAGTGCTTGAAGGCGAAGGTATTGACACTTCGCATTTGCGGACGGTTGATGCTCCAACAGGTCGCGCTTTCATCAATGTGGACAACCATGGCGAAAACGCAATCGTGGTTGTTGCTGGTGCAAACGCGTTAGTAGGCAAGGAAGAACAATTTGACATTCCACGTTCACGCGTTGTTCTCGCGCAGTTAGAAGTTCCGCTGGAAACTATCGAGGTGGCATTTTCTCAAGCACGAAGCAATGGGGCAGTCGCCGTATTGAACCCTGCACCGGCTCGTGATATTCCGAAGTCATTGCTGTCACTTGCAAACATTGTGGTGCCTAATGAGACCGAATCGGCCGCAATTGGTGGAACGGTGAATCTATTGAATCTCGGCGCTACGACGGTGATCACCACGCTTGGGGCAGATGGCGCATCAATTGAGTCAACATCATCTAATACGCATATCGCTCCGTACAACGTGACTCCGGTAGACACGGTGGGTGCGGGCGACGCATTCATCGGTGCAACATGCGCGGAACTTTCACGCGGTGTAAGCATTGAAGACGCTGCTCGCATGGGTGCAATTGCAGGTGCGCTTGCCACGACAGTAAAAGGAGCAGTTCCTTCGCTGCCCACGCGGCAAGCCGTGCTTGCAGCACAAAAGAGTGTCCAGTGAGCGATATTTCCAAACCACAACTCATGCATTTCTACGACGAAGAAAGCGCTGAACTTGCCGTCGCCATTGTGAAATACGCAATGGAGCGCACGAAGATGGACCCACCGCCGCTCGACAAGCCGTACACGTTGAGCGAACTCAACAATATTGTTGGTCAAACCATCAAGCCTGAAGGCCGCAATGGTTTAGAGGTGTTGCAAGAGTTCATTGACGAACTCGCACCATCGTGTATCAGTGTTGACCATCCGCTGTTCTTGTCGTTCGTTCCAGGTGCGCCAACGGAAAGCTCATTGTTGTTTGACCTGGTGGTGTCGGTTTCAAATGTGTACGCAGGTTCGTGGCTTGAAGGTGCAGGTGCGGTGTACGCCGAAAATCAGGCGCTGCGCTGGATAGCCGATTTGGCTGGCATGCCGGCCGAAACAGGCGGCGTGTTCGTAACTGGTGGAACTGCAGGCAACCTTTCCGCACTTCTTGCTGCTCGGTGGAACTGGCGCAACAAAGCGCAAGGAGCATTCGATGCCACGCGCCCGCTCATCGTCGCCTCCGGTGGTTCTCATTCATCCGTTGCGCAAGCAGCAAAAGTGATGGATGCAGACGTCATCAAGGTTTCAGTTGATGTCCGTGGTCGTACGTCGGGCGCAGCAATGAAGCAACTTCTTGATTCGCTCAGCGAAACTGACCGATCGCGCGTGTGCGCAGTGGTCGCAACATCGGGTACTACCAATGTTGGCGTGGTCGACGACTTGTTGGGGATAGGGGAGCAGGCGCGCAGGATCGGCGCATGGTTCCACGTCGACGGTGCGTATGGCGCTGCAGCCTTGTGCGCACCAAGCGTTCGGCATTTGTTCAACGGCATTGAGCTGTGCGACAGCATGATCGTTGACCCGCACAAATGGCTATTCGGTCCATACGACTCGTGCGCCTTGTTGTATCGAAACCCAGAAATTGCTCGTCAGGCTCACACACAACACGCTGAATATCTCGATGTGTTGCAGCAAGAGGGTGACAAGCGGCCTGATGAAGCGATGAACCCAGCCGACCTGGCGCACCACTTGTCTCGTCGCGCACGTGGTTTGCCCGTGTGGTTCAGCCTGGCGATGCATGGCACCGACGCATATCGCGATGCGATGGAAGCAACCCTGCAGGTAACCCGAGATGCAGCAGAAGTCATTCGCGGCTCTGATCATGTTGAACTGGTTCTTGAACCGGAATTATCGGTAATTGTGTTCAAACGAGTGGGTTGGAATGCACAGCAGTATCAGCAGTGGAGCGACAGAATTCTGGAGCGCGGGTTGGCCTTTGTTGTTCCAAGCAGCTGGAACGGCGAAACGGTGCTGCGCTTGTGCATCGTGAATCCACGAACAACGGTTACGGGAATTCAGTCAATTATTGATTCGCTGAAATAGTCAGCGAAGAGTGCCTACTTTTTAGCGGCTGGCTCTTTCTTGGCAACGGCCTTCTTACGGGTGCCGTATCGCTTGTTAAAGCGCTCCACGCGACCTGCGGAGTCGATGATCTTCATCTGACCGGTGAAGAAAGGGTGGCTTGCATTCGAAATTTCAAGCTGCACCACTGGGTACGTCTCGCCGTCTTCCCAAACCGTGGTCTTGGTGGCATCCACCTTCATGGTGCTGCGGGTCAAAAAGCGGTAGTTGGCAGAGCTGTCTTCGAGGACAACAAAGTTGTACTCCGGATGGGTGTCCTTCTTCATAGGTTTGCCAGTGTAGCGGGGCTAAGTCCCTGTCTATACTTGTCCAATGCCAAATCGCTGTGACGTCCTCGGGAAACGCCCTTCAACGGGTCACTCCGTCTCCCACTCAAACATCAAGAGCAAGCGCTGGTGGAAGGTCAACGCCCAGAAGAAGCGTTTCTGGTTGCCTTCAGAGAAGCGCTGGATCACCTTGCACATCAGTGCAAAGGGCCTTCGTACCATCGACAAGCGCGGCATCGAGCGCGTTGTCGCCGACATCCGTGCAACGGGTCAGAAAGTCTGAGTAAGTAGTCATGGCTGCAAAAAGTAAAGACAAGCGTCCCATCATCAAGCTTCGTAGCACTGCCGACACCGGCTATGTGTACGTCACCCGCAAAAACAAGGTGAACTCACGCGAGCGTCTTGAGTTGAAGAAGTACGACCCTGTCGTACGCAAGCACGTCATCTTCAAAGAAGAGCGTTAATCCGTTCAGCGCTTCATGAGCTGTTACAACGAAGCAAGGACTTGTTGAAAGTCCGCAATCACGTCTGTAGTCGATTCAAGTCCTACAGACACGCGTAATAGCCCTTGTGTGATTCCTGCAATCACTTGATCTTCTGGTGAAACGCCAATGTGGGTGCTGCTTGCCGGGTGGCAAATGAGTGTTTCAGGACCACCGAGCGAAACAGCTGGGCGAACCAATTTCAAACCATCAACTATTTTGCGAGCCGCATCCTTGCCACCAACGACGTCGAAACTGAGCAAGGAACCAAACTGACGCATTTGCTTAGCAGCGAGTCCATGTTGTGGATGAGTAGTCAAACCGGGGTAGTGCACAGCCGAGATCGCCTTATGCGATGCCAGAAACGTTGCCAACTCCATAGCGCTACTGCACTGATGAGCAAGCCGGACGCCAAGAGTGCGAATTCCGCGTAATCCATTCACTGCGTCATAAGGCGAAGCGGTTGCACCGTGAAGTACGGAGTAGGTCCAAATCGCGTCAATCACATCTTTTTCGCCAGCAATCACACCAAGCGTTGCATCATTGTGACCAGCAATGCCCTTCGTTGCAGAATGCACAACAAGTGAAACACCATGAGATAAGGGGTTCTGGCCAAGCGGTGTAGCAAGCGTTGAGTCAACAACGGTGTACGGACCCTTAATGCTTGCAAGCTCGCTGAAATCAACAACACCCATCTGTGGGTTTGACGGTGACTCTGCGAGCACCAACATGGTTTTGCCGGGTTTCACTGCACCAGTAAATGCACCTGGCTTGGATCCATCAACAAATGTGACATCAATGCCTAGGCGTTTGCATGGGCCATTAAGGAAGGCAACCGTGCCGCCGTATAACTGGCTTTGTGCAACGATGTGATCACCGGTTGAACACAACGCGAGAATGATCGAAGTAATTGCACCCATTCCAGAACCAAACGCAAGAGCATCTTCGGCACCTTCAAGTTCTGCGATAGCACGTTCAAAATCGCGAACTGATGGGTTGGAATACCGCGCATAATTTCCTGTTGCATGAACAGCGGTGGCAGCTTTACTGGTGTCGTCAAGACCGCTGGATTGCCAGGTCGTGCTTGTCCATATGGTCGGAGACAATGCTCCCGATGCATCGCGACCAGCGGTTACTGCTGTGGTCTCTGGCTGCTGTTTTGGTACCTCTTCAGCGTAATGAAGCGGTGTGCCCTTGGCAGAACTATTTACACGTACGGCAGAACCTCTTTGCCAAGGAGGTCAACATGCTCAAGGTCATTAAGGTCCAAAAGCTGCATGTAGATAGTCTCGGCACCTACACGCTTCCACTCTCCGATTTTGGCAATAATTTGGTCGGGTGTTCCGCA
>JALQWV010000032.1 GCA_023263465.1 Ilumatobacteraceae bacterium | reverse complement strand
GGCATGCAGGGCTTCCATCTCCACCCCCGTGCGGTCCACGGTGTCGACCTGGGCCTCAATGGCCACGAAGGTGTCGCCCACCTCGAAATCGATACGCACAGCACCAATTTGCAACGGGTGACAAAGAGGAATCATTTCGCTGGTGCGCTTGGCGGCCATGATGCCGGCAATACGCGCCGCAGCAATGACGTCTCCTTTAGGAACTTCTTTGCTGGAAATTGCCGCGGCAGTTTCAGCTTTCATGTTCACCGTGCACCGAGCTACCGCGCGACGAGCAGTTGCGCTTTTCGCTGTCACGTCCACCATGTGGGCATTGCCTGAATCATCAAGATGCGTGAACTGTTGATCGCTACTCATGTTCATCCGCCTATCTGACTCATGGTTCGACGCGGACGCACAAACGTGACATTTCCGATGTTGTGGCCTGCCCACTTCGTGCCAACTGCGCGCTTGATTTCTGCCGCAATTGCATCATCGCTTGCTCCGTTGCGAAGCAAAACGCGTAAATCAAACTCGGTTGTTGAAAACAAACATGTGCGAAATTGGCCATCGGCAGTTAAGCGCACTCGGTCGCAGTCTCCGCAAAATGGTTTGGTGACTGATGGAATAACACCAACTGTTCCCTTGCCATCGAGATAGCGCCAACGATCTGCGGGTGCTGCGCCGCGAGCTGGAACAAGTTCAAGTGGATACACCTTGTTAATGGCATCCACAATTTCGTCTTGACCGACCACTTGATTGTTTTGCCACGTTCCATCGGCATCAAGAGGCATGTACTCAATGAAACGGACTTCCACGCCTTTGTTGCGACCAAACGTTGCAAGGTCAACAATCTCATCGTCGTTCACTCCGCGCTGCACAACAACATTGACTTTCACTGGAGAGAACCCAGTTGCAACTGCTACATCAATTCCTTCAAGCACGTGCTCTAGTTCATCGCGACGCGTCATTTCCAAAAAGCGCTGCTTCTTCAACGTGTCAAGACTGATATTGATGCGGCGCAAACCAGAATCAAAAAGCTCTTGTGCGATTAAACGCAAAGTTGCTCCGTTTGTGGTCACCGCCAGATCAATTGGTTTACCCGCGCGAGGTGAGTTTGCCAATGCAGGTACCTGTAATTGAGCAAGCTTGTTGATCAACACAGGAAAATGCGCGCGCATTGTTGGCTCACCGCCAGTGAGGCGAATTCCATCGACATCAAAGTGTGAAACACAGATGCTGGCTATGCGATGCAACTCTTCGTACGACAGCACCTCTTCGCGAGGCAACCATTTCATGCCTTCCGCCGGCATGCAATACGTGCAGCGGAAATTGCATCGATCGGTAATCGAAATGCGCAAATCACGCACGGTTCGGCCGAACGGGTCTATCAATTCCACGGGCTCAGCCTAGGGTTAATGCCCTGCATGCGGTCAGCCAAGCAAGTAGACAGAAACCTCTTCGCCAGCCTGTAAACCATTGCCGTCGGGCACGTAGGCAAGGCCATTTGCCATTGCCGTACTGGCCAATTGATGGCTCCCCTGCGGCCCAGAATCACGCACATGTAGCCGACCATCTTCTGCAAACTCGCCGAACACACGCATGAAGTGAATTTTGCCGTCTTGCTTGCGTTTCAACGGTGAGTCAAGCACAGCGCGTATGGCTGGTCGCATCACGTTTTCGGTGTGCCCCATCATTTTGCGCAGTGCAGGTCGGGCGAGCAATTCGTAACTGATGAGCGAACTCACGGGGTTACCTGGCAAACCAAAAATAGGAATAGTGCGACCATCGCTCGATTGCAATTGACCAAACGCAAAGGGTTTAGCCGGCTTAATCGCCATCTGCATCCACTGCATGGTGGCAATCTTTGACAACACGGCCTTCACTACATCGAAGTCGCCCATGCTTACGCCACCACTTGTCACTATGGCGTCGCAACGCTCCGCAACTTCGTGAAGCGCACGCTCAAGTTCTGCTTCATCATCGCGAATCACACCAAGGTTGATCACTTCGCAACCCGTTGCGGCAATCATGGAGTGCAACATGGTGAGGTTGCTCTCGCGAATTTGACCAATGCGTAATGGCGAGCCGTCGACAACAAGTTCGTCACCTGTTGACAACAGCGCAACTCGCGCACGGGGAAACGCGCGTACCGTTCGCGCATTAACACTGGCAAGCACTCCAATGCCTGCCGCGTTCAACACGGTGCCCCGAACAAATACGGTTTCACCTGCACGAACATCGCTTCCCGCATCGCGCACACCGTCGCGGACTTTTGCGCTGCGCACAATGCGCACATGGGTTTCACCAACTCTCTCGGTGTCTTCCACCATCACTACAGCGTCTGCGCCATTGGGCATCGGCGCACCCGTCATAATTCGTATTGCTTCGCCGGCATTCACTGAAACCTTTGGTTCTGCACCTGCGGCCAGCGTGTCGACAACAACGAGTTCTACTGGAGCTTGTTCGGTGTCGAATGCGCGAACGGCATAGCCATCGACTGCAGTGTTGCGAAATGGAGGAACATCTTCAAGCGCCACGACATCTTGATCCAAGACCCTGCCAGTCATTTCGGTGTAGGCAACCTGCAGAGGCGTCAACGGCGCGCAGCCTGCTAACACTGTTTCTTGAGCCTCATGCAGCGGAATCATCTGTCTGAACGGTATCGCCGCGTGACAGGCTGTAACCATGGTGAACTACCCCGCGCTCGGACCATCTGGCCATAGCGCCACCTGGAAATCTGTCGACGGCGCGCACGAGAGCACGGTGACGGTGCAGTGGGAAAACGAAGGTTGGACGGCCAATGGAACGCTTGGCGCTGACAACGCTCAGTTTGTTTTACGCATGTCAGCATCATGGATGGTGCAACAGTTTTTGCTGTTTCGCGACATGGAAGAACCCGACCTGTGGTTGGCAACCGATGGACATGGCCGGTGGGGCGAAATGAACGGCGCTCATCGCACCGAACTGGATGGATGCATCGACATTGATCTACGCGGAACGCCATTTACCAACGTGATACCGATTCGTCGCTTGCCACTTCTTGTTGGTCACAGCGCGCAACAAAACGTCATCACGATTGACATTGAAACGCTTGCCGTCGTGGTGAAACCGCAAATGTATACGCGTGTCAACGAACACACATGGCGCTATTTCAGTTTTGCCAGCGAATCTGAAGTTGAAGTAACCGTTGATGAACACGGCTTCGTCACCGACGAACCGAATTCATTTCTTCGCGTTACTCAGTAATTGACTGATACACCAA
>JALQWV010000203.1 GCA_023263465.1 Ilumatobacteraceae bacterium | reverse complement strand
GATGGAGAATGCGGACATGTTGTTGCCACGCATTCAGAAGCATTTCTCCACCATGCTGTATGCCCCAAGCCACAGGGTTCACCCAGTGCTGAAATCGGCACAGTTGGGTGAGCGAGCCGGCGCAATTGGTGCCGCTTTATTGCACCTTCACGACTAGTTTGTCTCTGTGGAATTTCGTCGTATCACCAATCTGCCCCCGTACGTCTTCACGATCATCAACAATCTGAAGATTCAAGCTCGTCATGATGGTGCCGATGTCGTCGACTTGGGTTTCGGTAACCCAGACATTCCATCGCCGCAGATTGCAGTCGACAAGTTGATTGATGCCGCGCAGAATCCGAAGAACCACCGTTATTCACTCTCGCGTGGCCTGCCAAAACTTCGCGAAGCCGTTGCCGACATGTACATGCGTAACTGGGGTGTGAAGCTCAATCCAGAAACGCAAATCACGAACACCATCGGTTCAAAAGAAGGTTTCAGTCATCTCATGTGGGTGTTGCTGGATCGGGGTGATGCAGCGATTGTTCCAAGCCCTAGTTATCCCATTCACATCTATGGTCCGATCTTTGCTGGTGCCGATGTTCGTCAGGTCCCAATGCAAAGTCAGCAGGTGATTGATGACCAGCAGTACTCCGATGAGTTCTTTGCCAATCTCACCGAGGCGTACAAGAACGGTTGGCCTCGTCCGCGAGTGCTGGTGGTTTCATTCCCGCATAACCCAACTGGTGCAACGGTCGACCTCCAATTCATGCAACGAGTTGTTGATTTCTGTCGCGAGCGCGACATGATCGTGGTGCACGATTTCGCGTATGCCGATGTTGGATTTGATGGCTACAAGCCGCCTTCCATTCTGCAAGCCGAAGGTGCAATGGAGTGCGCGGTTGAGTTGTACTCCATGACGAAGAGCTTTTCGATGGCTGGGTGGCGTGTTGCATTCATGGCGGGCAATGAACAAGTAGTTGGAGCGCTCATGAAGTTGAAGAGTTACCTTGACTATGGAACCTTCCAGCCAGTGCAGATCGCTGCAACGGTTACGTTGAACGAAGCGCAAGACTTCCCGCAAGAAGTATCAAACATTTACGAGAGCCGACGCAACGCGCTTATTGACGGTCTTGCCCGAATCGGTTGGCACATTCCAAAGTCGCGTGGTTCTATGTTTGTGTGGGCGCCAATTCCCGAGGCATATAGCGATATGGATTCAGTCGAGTTCTGCAGTCACTTAGTTCGCGACTGCAACGTCGCTCTTTCGCCGGGTGCAGGTTTTGGTCCTGGTGGCGAAGGCTTTGCTCGCTTCGCACTCATTGAAAACGAGCAGCGCATCGGTCAAGCAGTGCGCAATCTCAAAGCTGGGCTTACGCGCCTGTAACAAGAAAGGTTTCTCATCATGGATGCCAACTATTCACTCGGTCTTCATGAAATAGGAAACAACTGCTATGCGTACTTGCAGCCTGATGGTGGTTGGGGGTACAGCAATGCCGGTCTCATCGTTGGCGAGGGTTCGTCACTGCTTGTGGACACCCTGTTCGACCTCAAGCTCACTGCCGCAATGCTCAATTCCATGAAGAGCGCTACGCAGACGGCGCCAATTGCAACCGTAGTAAACACTCATGCCAATGGAGATCATTGCTACGGAAATGAACTAGTCGTCGGTGCTGAAATTGTCGCCTCTGTTGCCACTGCTCATGAAATGACTGAAGTTCCGCCGACAATGCTGGCAGCACTGAATAAAGCGCCAGGAGAAGTGGGTGATCTATTCAGATCTTTCTTCGGAGATTTTGAATTTGAGGGAATAGAAATGACCCTGCCAACGCAAACGTTCACTGGTCGGTTAACACTGAATGCTGGAGGTCGAAACATAGAACTCATTGAGGTTGGACCCGCGCACACGGCAGGGGACACCATTGCCTATGTTCCCGATGCGCGCACGGTGTACACGGGCGACATCTTGTTCATAGGTGGAGCACCAATCGTGTGGGCTGGTCCACTCGAAAACTGGATAGCAGCATGCGATCTCATTAATTCACTTGATGTTGAAACCGTGGTGCCTGGCCACGGTCCACTTACCGATAAGGCAGGTGTGTCTCGAGTTCGCGAGTATTTGTCCTACGTTTTGCGCGAAGCAAGTGATCGACAGGCTCAAGGGATGGATGCCTTTGATGCGGCGCGTGAGATCTGTGCCGACATTCTCGGTGATCCAAAGAAGTCCTTCGCAACGTGGAAAGAGTTTGGTCGCATCAGCGTCAATGTCGACACGGTGTACCGAAGTAGAGACGCATCACATCAGAGTCCGAATGTAGTTGAGCAATTCAAGCGAATGGCTCAACTAGAAAACCAGCATTAGGCATTCTTCTGTTTGGCAACTTCTCGTCGCACAAGCGCGATCCATCCACCTATGGCGCAAAGCGAAAAGAAAAACCATTGAATGGTGTAACTCAAATGTGGCCCGTTGCTGAAATCGGGGTCGACAATGGTGGAAAGTGCCGGCGCTTCTGCAGGTGTGCTCTCCAACAGTTGTACATAGACCGGCACCAGTTCGCCGTCAATTTGTTGCTGTAGTCGATCGATATCAATTCGTTGCACTTCGGTAAGTTCGCCAGACGATGGGTCGGACACGGCACCGGTGCGACGCTCGCTTGATGCTCGAATACGACCGAGTAATGACACTTCACCATCAGGTGCAGGTGGGAAAGCACTTGCTAATGGGAGAAAGCCGCGATTGATTAGAACGATCTTGCCGTCACTCAGGCGCAATGGAGTTATGGCGTCATAACCAGCCATGCCAAGTTGAGAAACGTTGACCAGGCTGATGTCTTCACCTTCCAGATATGTACCACTTAAGGCAGTCGGCATCCATTCAATGTCCTCTGGTTTGGCGTCCTGTAACAGATTCTCCAGAGGCTGAATGGGGGCGTCAAATCGTTGAATGAGAGTTGCGTTGAATGCCGTGCGTTCATGGTGACGATTGAGTTGCCAGATGCCCAGATTTACCATCACCACGACAAGCGCAATCACCAGTAGGTGGGTGGCAATCCACTTTGGCCGAAGCAGAAACGTATACATTCGGTGCAAACCTACTCTCAGCTACAGGCCAGAGCCGCGGGTTTCAATCAGCGTTTTGAGTAGGTCGTCAAGAGCGCTGGTGTTCAGCGAGAGAAGATGACTGATTTCATTTGGTTGCTGTACTACGAGTTCAATCAGCGTCTCCCATGTTGCGTGTGGCATGCCAAAACACTTCCTCAGTGCCTGTCGCAATGCCAGCATTGGCCGTGTGTCGTAGGTCGCAATCATCTCTTCGACATCTTTTTTGTTCAGCAACGATCGATGTCGCTCGGCGTCAATTTTTCTCTGAATATAAGGAGAGAAGAAACCTGTGTATCGATGGCGCAATGTGTCCAACCGCCAATCATCTGCCTTTACTCGCCCTCGACATAACGCCGTTCCGCAGTTGCAATCAAACTCGTCGTAACTGCTTGCGTCGCTCATGGCGTAGTCGAAAGTCAGTTCTTCGCCGATTGCGATATCACGCATAGCCACAATGGATGTGGCGTTACGCATGCCGCAGTTCGGTTCGCATGAGTGATTAATGGAGTCTCCAGGCTCGCGTGTTGGTGGTCCAAGGAAAATGAGATTCGAATCAACCTGGATAGAACGACTCCGACGCTCGGCATCGTATTCGGCAAATGAGGAATGAGTAAGCGCGGTTCCACCAAAAGTGGCCACAGTTGTGCCAACAGGAATGACGGCAATGGCACGACTGCCAAATCCGTGAGGAGGAGTGTCAAATGGAACGGCTAGGGGAGTCAGAAAGTTCTGCACGGTAATTACCAAAGAAAACGAGGTTGAGGCGCGAGACATGCGCCAACAACCTCTAACAGCGCCAACAATGCCCGCTGCGCCGAATTGACGATATCGGCAGGTAGCCTGATCGGTGCAACGCCTTCCCGGCCGCTCAGTCGGGCGGGCAATGCAAGTAGTACATCACGAGCGACCAACAGGTCCGGCAACCGGGTTTTCCCACGGTGCCATTTCGCGACATGCGAAAGATGTGGTTACGCCAACAGGCGTAGCAACGGGCTGGCTCAGTTGGGTGAGCGTGACGAACTGCAATAGCGCATAGTTTCGTTTCAGAGGAAAATGTATGACCCGACATGATTATCCAGCAACAGGAGCGTGGTTTCCTGGCATGCC
>JALQWV010000186.1 GCA_023263465.1 Ilumatobacteraceae bacterium | reverse complement strand
GCCCGCGAAAATAAGATTCCAACTTTAGGTCTTTGTTTAGGTTTGCAGTGCATGGTGATTGATCACACATTGCTTACTCCAGAGGCAACAGCAGCCGACTTTATTGCGTTGTGTGCAGAGGCCGACGAATTGGCAGTTGGCGCCGTATGTGTTTCCCCAAACTGGGTATCACTTGCGCATAAATCCACAAGAATTCCCATTGCCAGCGTGGTGGGATTCCCATCGGGCAATCACCGTTCGGGCATTAAGGCATCGGAGGCTGCCCTTGCCGTCTCCGATGGGGCGAGTGAAGTTGACATGGTTGCGAACCTAGGGTGGATTGCAAGTGGTGAATGGTCAAAGATTGAGAACGAAGTTGCGGAAGTTCGAAAAGCAATAGGCACACATGTGGTGTTGAAGGTGATTTTAGAAACGGGATTGTGGTCAAGTGAACAAATCACTGCAGCATGCAAACACAGCGTTTCCGGTGGTGCTGACTATGTAAAAACCTCAACCGGATTTCACAAAGTAGGTGGGGCATCGCTTGAAGCGGTTCGAACGATGCGCAAAGCTGTGGGATCAGAAATTGGTGTCAAAGCAAGTGGTGGCATTCGTACTTCTGCCGATGCACTTGCAATGATTGACGCCGGAGCCAGTCGTATTGGGGCATCAGCAACTCGTGCGATTTTGAACGGAGTGAAATGAGGCGCGCTGTAGTGTTACTTGCAGTTGTTGCCTCAATATGGTGTGGTCAAGGAATTGCCAGTGCAACCGTTGATCCAGGTCAAACGACGACTTCAACAACGATTGCACCAACTTCAACAACTGTTGCTGTGCCGACTTTCGCTGTTCCAAGGAATTCCGGCAGTGGACGACGGGTTGTGTACTCACACCGTCAGTTGCGAGTGTGGGTAATAAACGCTTCAGGTGATGTCATTCGCACTTTCTTGGTATCTGGTCAGCGTGGTCAACCAAAAAAGGGTGAATACTTAGTCAAAAGCCAATCAGTGTCTTCATTTAGTCAGGAACAAGAGGGCGTGAAGTTTCGATTCATGACGCGGTTTGCAATTGGTCGCAATGGTGGGAATATTGGATTCCATGAAATACCTACGAAGAATGGTGTACCGCTGCAAACCGAAGCAGAATTAGGGACTTACCTGGGCAGTGGGTGCTTGCGATCAAGCACCGCAGACGCAAAATTTATTTTTGACTGGGCGAAACCCGGAACGGCAGTTGTAGTCGTTCCTTAAGCAGTCCTAAAAGCGCGCCATTTCCGACTTCAGCAAGTCAAGACCCAAATTGCCAAGATCAAGAGCATGTGCATGCCACTTCCGCAAATCAAATGATGCTCCGTATTTCTTCTTGGCATCATCGCGCAGGTCAAGCCATACGCGTTCGCCAAGCTTGTACGAAATGGCTTGTCCGGGCCAACCGAGATAGCGGTTGATTTCTGAGCGATTGAATTCATCATCGCTTGATGAGCGAGCGCTAAGGAATTCGAGCATGAGTTCTGGTGTCCATTGCTCACCTGGATGCCACGAGGAACTCTGTGGAATGGCAAAACCACAATGAATTCCAGTGTCAATAACGATTCGGGCGGCGCGGAATGCCTGGGCATACAGATATCCCAAGCGATATTCAGGGTTCTCTAAGAATCCGAATTCGTCCATTAGACGCTCGGCATATAACGCCCAGCCTTCGCCGTGGCCCGACACGAACGTATTGCGTTGGAAGCGTGAGAGCTTTTCAGAGTTAATGGTGGCGATTGCAACCTGTAAGTGATGGCCGGGAACACCTTCGTGATACGCAGTGGTTGGTTCGCTCCAACGCGGGAATACGGTGCGACCGTTTGTTGGATACCAGGTACGACCTGGGCGACTGAGATCCTCGCTTGGCCCTGTGTAATACATGGCGGCTGCTCCGCCTGGCGGAGAGATCATTGCCTCAACAGTACGAATGGATTCTGGAATTGAAAAATGATTGTTGTCGATAAGAAACGACATCGCGTCATCCATCAACTCTTGCAGCCAGTCACGTAGCGCGCCTTCGCCTTGAATTGAACGCGAAGGATCGGTGTCTAGAAAGTGACGGACTTCTGAAAGTGTTGAACCTGGAAGAATTTCCTGCGCAACGCGCTCCATTTCTGCATCGATGCGTTGAACTTCCGCCCAACCCCATTCATATGCATCCTTGGCTTCAACTTTCATTCCCATGAAGCGTCGTCGGGCAAGTGCGTGGCGCTCGGGGCCAACACCGTCGCGTGTGTCAGCTTGTGGCGCGTAGTCGTTGATGAGGAAGTCTGCGGTTTCACCAAGTGCTTGTGTTGCTTGCTTTGCCACTTTGCGAAGCTGTTCTATTGGTGCGCCTGCAACAGAAGTTGCAGATTCTGCGAATTGTTCAAAGAATGCTGGAGCATCTTTTCGACCCGCCCACGTTGCGAGCTGCTCGCTCGATGCAAGAACTTGCCGGCGTTGTGCTTTTACTCCGCGATCAAGACCAAGTTTCCACGACTCACGCATACCTGCAAACGCTTGCGGGACTTTTGACATTCGTTCCGCTATCACCGACCATTGTTCTGCTGTATCAGTTGGCATGAGATCGAAAATTGCTCGAGCGGCATCAACATCACCAGCAAGCACGCGAATGGAAACCAAATGCTCATTGGCGTCGTACTCGGCTCCAGAGATTTCTAGAGACTCACGCAGTACACCAGCTGCCAAGCGGTCGGAACTCGCGCTTGTATCAAGCGCGTTCAGCTTTGCAAGAGTTTGGCGATCGTTTTCTGCCCGAGCATCGTGCCCTGCTGGGCTGAAGTCGGTCATCTCGTGATCATGGCCTGCAATCCCCATATAGGTGGCTGCTGCCGGATCAAGTTCGGCAACCTTATTGATGTAGTCGTCTGAGAGGGAATACACAGGGGAAGTCATGGCAATACGATACGCCTTTGCAGATGCGTTATGTGGGGTGACTAACTGGTGCTGTCTGGTCCATGTCTGACGATTTTGGCTATAACGATGGACTTTTCTGCGGTATCAACATGCATATAGATGCGAATCAGGGTGCGATTCTTTCCTCTTCGCAGGTGTGCTCCGATATGAATCTGCTTGTTCTTATGCAAAGCGGAGTACCACTCGCCATGTCGATGATGTGTGTCTTCAGAAATGCGCGGCGCAAAGTCAAGACCCGCACTATCACGTAAATACGACTGCAGTCCAGCAATCGGGAATACATCTCTGCGCCAGTTGGCGACTGCGTTATCAAGGGCCTTCAAGTCCTGAAGCACTTGACGTGGGTTTGGGCCTTGAAGTTCGTTCGCGGTTGTGAATGCGGTTGGCAAAAACTCGAGGTGCTTGCATTCGGATCGCGCACGATTCACAGCATCAAGCACTGTACGGAGCACACGGTCGGGGCGTGCGCGGGCGAGTTCAGCGTCAAGGTCAAGTGCTTGCAGCGTGAGAGCATCCAGGCGTCCGCGGAGAAGTGCAACTTCAGTTGACAGCTCTTCCACTTCCACCTCTTTTTCTTCAAGCAACTCTGCAAACTCATCGCGTTCTGCTTCTACTTCTTCTAGTGCGTCATCGAGTTGCTCAATATGGAGTTGGTGCTCATTAACCGTTCGTTTGAGTTGCTCAACGACAGGCGTCAGGTCTGTTGTGGCTTGAGTAGCAACTGGAGTTGGCGTGGGAGGTACCGACTGAACTGGTCGACTTGTACCGAATCGCGGAGGCGCCTGTGTAGGAATTTCTGGCTGTAACGCCGCGGCTTCCAATATCGGATTTTCAATCTGTTCACGATTTGGAGTGACCGTATGAAAGGTCGTCGGTTGCGCAGGATGTGGCCACAAAATGGTCACATAGTTTTTGTCCAGCACTTTGCCATTGCAGTATGCATTGAACGAATTAACAGCATCAATGGACGTGATGTGAGCAATGTGAGCGATTCCAACAAGGTCTTCAAGCAGTGGCCCAGTGTGAGATGACTGAACCGATTTATCAATAGTTGTTTCAACCAAAATGGGCAAGCGACGTGCGAGTGCATTAATGAAGTCGGCGGCGAGCGCTTCACCTTCAATTGCGGTAGCTACTTGGCGAATTGTCGGACTGATACGTCGCTCTGCGTCGTACACCTCGAGCAACTTGGCCATTTCGGCAACAAGAACTCGCACGGGTTTTGGTGGCAATTCTGCTCGGCGATGGGGTATGATTGAATCCTTGCCCGGTGCAAACTTCACCCTCAAATCAAAGACAAGTTGACCCTTATACGGAGTGAGGGTCGCGATAATCAGGTGAGTGCTACCCGTCTGTGGATGAGTGTTTTGTACTTCGAGCCTGAACACTTCATCGTCTTGACTATGTCGAATTCGAACTCGAATATTGGAGGGAAGGCGATCTGCAGGAAACCACTGCTGATGCCACTTCGAAATAACCCCAATGGCGCGCTCGCGGGTTTCTTCGGTCCACCTCTTTGTGGGCAGCGTCATCGCGTACGTGGTGAACATGGTCTACGTAACGCTAACGAGAGCGCCTAGGGTTGCGAAGTGGATTTTCGCACCATTTTCAGCTTGTGGTGTATCGCACTTTCCTTTACCTTCACCATTCCACAGGCTTACCGGGTGGTAAGAAAAAACACGGTGGAAGGCATTTCTGTGCCTTCGCAACTTCAAAATGTCAGCGGATCAATTCTGTGGGTTGTCTACGGAATAGCGTCTTCCACTCATCTTGTTGTGCTGGCAAACCTGATGACTATTTGTGGCTTCGGAACTGTTGTGTTCATGCAGGTTCGACTTAAAGCTGTGTCAGCAGTCCGCGCACTTGGTGTTGAGATCTCGGTGGTGTTCGCAGCGCTCATTGCTCTTGCTATTTCACGTGATTTACTTGGCGTGATTGCCGTAGTAGTAGGCGCAACCGGAATTGTCCCCCAAGTAATTCGCGCTGCAAAAACAAGTCACCTCGTAGGTGTTTCTGTAGTGACCTTCATCATGGTGGTCACGATGTCGGCATCTTGGGGAATCTATGGATTGATGATTGATGACTTGTATGTGGCTCTGCCGAATGTTGTCATCGTGCCGAGCGCTCTGTTTATTTCGATACGCGCAATACAGTCACATATGCGTTATGGAAGTTCAACAATTGCGTAAGCAACTCCAGCACGTTGATGACTGGCTGTAAGTGTTACTCGTTGACCCTTTTCACCACGAATTAGCCAGGTGTGCAGCACGCGATCAGGCGTTCCATCTGATTTCGCATCGCCGCTCACTCTGAATTTCACACGCCCATCTAGTTGACCCAGCTTTACTCGTGGCGCGCCTTCAACCAGGGTTGCCCCAGAGATTTCGGCAGTAAGGGGAAGAACGATTTTGTTCTTCTGTGCCCACTCGCTGATTTCTGTGCCCAACCAACCAGTGTTGGCAATACCAATCTCTACTTTGTAAACGCCACTGCCAAGTGATTCTGCTGTTGCTCGTTTGATTTCAATTCGCGGCGAAGCAAGTGCCTGGTAGATAGCGAAATGCACATGTGGTGCAACCTCGTCACGAAGTTTTGAAGCAGGTGCATTTGACCAAGTTTTAATTGCGTCGCATCCGCCAATTTCAATTTCACCAAGTTGTGGGTGATTAAATTTTTTCCAGGGTGCATAAGCGCCCGGTGCATTCGTGTCAGTCCATTTACAGACAGCAAGTTCTTGCTCTGGAGTTGGGCCGACATACCAAATGTCGGTTGGCGAGTGCTTTCCTGTTGCATGGAAGATGATGTCCCAAAACTCTGTCGTCCACCCAAACACACCAAGGTGTTCGTAGGCCCAGTCGTCACCAGCGCCGCTCATGGTGTCGCTCTTGTCCCACGTGAGGTCTTCGTACACCGAATGAACGGGATAGCCGGTGTGTTGTACTCCAACTTTTCCAAGTTCGTTGTACACCCAAATATCAAACGGTGGCAGTGTTGAATCGGGTCGCGTGCTGCTTGGTCGCAACATGAAGCCACCTGCAGTATGAAATGCGTTGTATCCACAGACGTTGGTACGTGATCGCGCGGCGCGAACGAGCGCATCAATTTCGGGCTCAGACATAGGGTGATCTCCCGAACCGAGCACGGTAGTTCCCCAACCAGCTGGGAAATTTCGGTTGAGGTCAAGTCCTGCCGGATCACGTGGCATCGGAATAGTGAAGCCATCAAAGTTTTCAAGGACACCTTCATCGAGCAGTCGGTAACGCTGTGTTCCGGGCGCAACACCGAGTGGACCAACAGGAACCATCACGCGGGAGTCATCGTGGTGCTCAACCCATGCACCATCTGGGTCTGCAATACGCATCGTTCGTACTGCACCATCGCCGTCGATGTCTTCGACGCTCAGTCCTGGCCAACGGTGTCCGTCGCGCCATGGCCATGATCGAACACTTGAGCGGTGATAGCGCGGGCTGTCAAGAAGCGCGTCTTCTACACCGTCCGGATTGACTCGGGGAACAATGTAGAACGTGCGCGTGCGAAGCGCTTCAGTGGTGTGGTGATCGCGACCAAATTGACTGGTGAGATACTCCAAAATGTAGAGCGCTGCAACTCCGCCAGTTACTTCCGTTGCATGAATGTTTGCGTCTATCCAATGCGCGGGTTTCGTGTCGTGTGATCCAGTTGTTGAATCGGTAACTGTTGCAATCCACAAATCTCGTCCAAGATGTGACTTTCCGTATGTTTCTACTGTCACGAGATGGGGAAATCGCGTAGCCAAATCGGCAAGCCAAGAAACCATTTCGTCATAACGAAGAAAGCGATCAAAGTTGTAAGTCATGTACACAGGTTACGCTGTGCACAGGAGGTGCTTTCGTGCCACACGTGCCAGTCTTTATGCATGCAACAGGAAACTGGCGTCCGCGATGGCGTGGGCGAATTCATGCCATTGCAGTAGCCGTCACAATTCCCGCTGGCATCATTCTCACGCTGTTCACTCCAGCGGGGATTCCTCGGCTGGCTGTAGGAATTTACGCTTTGTCGCTACTGGCGTTGTATTCAACGTCTGCTGCATATCACCTATTCACGAGGTCAATGCGTTCGCAAAAGACAATGCAACAAATTGATCACGCTATGGTCTACGTACTCATTGCAGGCACGTATACACCAGTTTGTTTGATGGCGTTGCCGTACAACGTGGGCATTCCGTTTTTGGTGCTGATCTGGCTTGCAGCTGCTATAGGAATGGGTCTGAAAATTACGTGGAAGGCAAAGCGTGTAGGCCATGCGATGTACATCGTCATTGGATGGGCGGCACTCGTTATCTTGCCTTGGGCATATGGGCGTGCAGGTTTTACCAGTTTGCTGATGTATGCATTAGGGGGAATTGTGTACACCGTCGGTGCAGTGTTGTTCTATATGAAAAAACCTGCTCTCGTGCCGCATGTGTTTGGTTATCACGAGATTTGGCACGTGTTCACCGTTATCGCAGGGGTTTTGCAATTCATTGGCCTGGGTTTGTTGGTAGGTCGAGTCGCGTAAGCACATGGCTTCAATACCTGAACTACATGATGTGAAGTTGTGGGCAGACCCCAGCGCTGTTCAAGTACATCGCCTTCCAATGCGGACACCGTTCGTTTCGGGGTCCAGTATTCGAGTCTCATTGAATGGTGATTGGCGCATTAAGCGGTTTGCACACCCAGAAGATATTGCTCTACGTGAATTGGGCGAACTGTGCGACGACAGCGACTGGGTGACTATTCCCGTTCCGAGTAATTGGACTCAATTCAATCTCGGTGACGTTCCGCATTACACAAACATTGCGATGCCGTGGCGAGAAACCCCTCCTCATTTACCGAACGAAGTTCCTACTGCTGTGTATCGGCGTAATTTCAAGGTTGAGAGCACGTGGTCGGATCGTCGAATTGTTTTACACGTTGGAGCTGCAGAGAGCGTGCATTCGGTACGAGTTAACGGAGAATTTGCTGGATACGGAACGGATAGTCGGTTAGCCAGCGAATATGACATCTCACAGTTTGTTCGAGAAGGCATGAATCTTATCTCGATAACGGTTTGTAGATATTCGGCACAGTCGTACGTTGAGGATCAAGATCAGTGGTGGATGTCGGGTTTACATCGGGATGTGTTCATTGAAGTCCAACCGCAACTGCGAATTGAAGATGTTCGAGTCGATGCTGAAGTTGATGATGTACGAGATTCGCTGACGGGTAATGGACAGATACGCGTTACTGCGCAAGTGGCAGCCCCTCGAGAAGAACGTTTTCCATCGGGGCTAAAAGTACGTGCAACCTTGCACCGTATAAACGGAAAGCAAATCGGAATTCAGCACTTCGGAGAAGTGGCACACAGCACACGCCCGTATCTATTCACGGGACATTGCGCAGAAATTCAGTGGTCAGTAACTGGCGTGAAGCTGTGGTCTGCAGAACTTCCTAATCGCTACATAGTTCGCATTTCATTACTAGATGTAAATGGGAAAGTGATTGATTCCACAGAACTATGTATTGGGTTTAGAAAAATTGAAATCGCTCGTGGCGATCTCTTGGTGAACGGCAAGCGCATCATGATTCAGGGGGTTAATCGGCACGATCATCACCCTGACCGTGGCAAGGCAGTCACGGTGCAAGATATGCGAGAAGACATAGTGGCGATGAAGCAGCACAACATCAATGCAGTGCGTTGCTCTCATTATCCAAATGATCCGAGATTTCTTGATATTTGTGACGAACTAGGAATGTATGTAGTAGACGAGGCAAATATTGAAAGTCATGCCTGGATCACGAGTCTGTGCCACGATTCGGCGTTCAGAGCAACCTGGCTTTCGCGGGTAAGTCGAATGGTGGAGCGTGATAAGAACCATCCGAGTGTGATCATGTGGTCACTTGGTAATGAATCTGGGTACGGCAGTGTTCACGATGCCGCAGCAGCATGGGTGAGGTCATATGACTCTTCACGCATCATTCACTACGAAGGCGCAGTGTTTCACACGAATTGGTTCGATGGGGGAATGGTTGCAACCGACGTTGTAGCACCGATGTATGCACCTATTGCTGCGATTGAAATGTATGGCAAGAGTAAACAGCGTGTACGCCCACTAATCATGTGTGAATACAGCCACGCCATGGGTAACTCAAATGGGTCACTCTCCGATTATTGGAAAGCATTCGATAACACGCCGGGTCTGCAAGGTGGTTTCATCTGGGAATGGAAAGATCACGGCCTTCGGCAATTGCTACCTAATGGCAAGGAACGGTTTGCGTACGGTGGTCAGTTCGGCGATACCCCTCACGACGGAAATTTTGTAGCCGATGGCGTAATGCATGCTGACCTCACACCGCATCCGGCAATGCGAGAGGTTGCGTGGGTGCATAGACCAGTTACTGCACAGCTCGTTGGTCCAAAGTCTGCGCCTGTGATTGAGTTACGGAATCGGCAAGCGTTTCGGGATCTTGCATGGATGTCTGCAATGTATGAAGTAGTTGTTGACGGCGTTGTACAGCGAAAAGGCAAGTTAACTCCCCCAAGCCTCCCTGCAGGGAAGACGAAACGAGTCAAACTTCCATCAATTAAGGGTCTGTCCGGGGACATTCGAATCAATATCACCTGGAAGACAAAGCGCGCCGAGTCATGGTGTGGTCGCGGACATGTTGTTGCCTGGGATCAACTGGTTGTGAAATCGGCTCGTGTAAAAAAGATTCAAACATCTCGAAAAAAGTATGAGCCGTTGGACATCAATCCACAGATTTCACTGTTCAGAGCACCTGTTGACAATGATGGATTTAAGTTAATGCCAAATCTTGCCTGGGTGGAAACCACCACGTTAAAGCGATGGCAGCATCAAGGTATTGACGGAGATGTATCACAGTTGGTAAAGCATCGAACAAATCAAACAGTTCTGAAGGATGGCTCAATTCGTTTTGAACATTCGGTGATCGTTCCTAAAGTGCTGGATGATCTTCCGCGTGTAGGTGTGACCTTTCCATTACCCGAAGGATTCACGGCAGTTTCGTGGTGGGGAAATGGTCCGCATGAGTGTTACCCAGACCGCGAGTCGTCAGCAATGCTTGGCGTGTACAGCGGTAAGGCAGATGAATTGCCGTATTTGGTACCCCAGGAATATGGGCTACGAACACAGTGCAGATGGTTTGAAGTGAGCAATCCGCGAACTGGAGAAGTTATTCGCATTGAAGCAGACAGTGGTCCACTGCACATGTCAGCCTTGCCGTATACAACGCAGGATTTATATCAGGCAGCAGACCATACTGAACTCATTAAACGTCCATTTTTAACAATGAACATTGATATTGCACATAGAGGTCTGGGAACCGCAAGTTGTGGTCCAGACGTCTTGCCGAAATATCGAATACTGCCGGGTAAGTACCAGTTTGCCTATGTGGTTTCACGCGAGTCGCGCGGCGCCAGCCGCTGATACTTCCCAACCAGGCACTTGTGCATCGCGCGTACATAGAGCAACTACACATCCACCGAACCCACCACCGGTCATTCGCGCTCCAAACACTCCAGGAATGTTTTGAATTTCGTTTACAGCTTTATCCATGATTGATGTTGATGTTGCAAAGTCACGAGCAAGCGAAGCGTGCCCTTCGTTCATGAGTTGGCCCGCTTGTTGCAAATCATGAGATGCAAGAGCTTGGGCGAACTCTCGTACTCGTTGATTTTCACTGATCACATGACGGGCACGCTGTGAAATAGTGTCATCTGCGATTAACTCCAGCACGTTGATGTCTGCAGTGCGGAGTGGCCCAATTATTGATTCTGCGGCGTTGCACTGACGTACGCGTTCGCTGTATTCCGAACCTTGCAAGGTGCGATGTGTAATGAACTGAACGACAATCTTGCATTCTTCAGGAAGTGGGATATAGGTCACTTCAAATGTTGTGCAATCAATCAGCATGGCGTGCTGTTCTTGAGCAATTGAAATACACAGTTGATCCATGATTCCTGTAGGGACACCTGTCGCTACATGCTCAGCACGTTGTGTTAAATGCGCTAGTTCTAGAGGACTTCCTTCGAAACCAAGGGCTAGTGCGGCTGCGACTTCGAGGGCAGCGCTAGAGGAAAGACCACTGCCTATTGGAATATCTGTAGAAATTGATCCCACTATTCCGCGAGTTGCATGGCATTCAGCGGCGACTGCAGCGATGTATTTGGCCCATTGTGGTTGCAATGAGGAAATGTCACTAACAGGGATGCTGAAATTCGCCACGATTGGCTCATCGGCAGAACTCAACGAAATAGAGGAATCCTCGGTAAAGCGCGCATCGATCACGGTGTGACGATTAATCGCCATAGGAAATACCAAGCCGCCTGTGTAATCAGTGTGATCACCAATTAGGTTGACGCGCCCCGGTGCTATTGCGCGCATTAGACCACCAGGTTGCGAAGACGCTGAGCGATATCTGCAGGATCTACTGGATTGAAGTATTCCTCTGTAGACACTTCTGCGGCAGCGATGTAGCGCTGGACACCCTTGGCCCTCCATGGTGAAACAATCTCAATGTTCAACCATGCATTTTCGTATTGAGTTTTTGCTGAAGCTTGTGTTACCCACATCATGTACGGAAGTGGAGCATCGAAAAGTTGGTCTAGCGCAACAAAAGTTTTGTGAAGAACAGATGCCAAGTCATTCCGCAACTCATCACCGAGGAGACTGAGAAGTGGAACTTGATGATGCGGAGCAACTACTAGTGAAACTGGGTGTATGGCTGCATACTGTGCATAGGCAGCAAAATGAACACTGTCGATTACAGAACGATCGGCGGGCTGGCGGTCTGGTTTCCACTGCGATTGCAACAGTGAGTGCTGACGTCTCGGGACGTGGTCGAATGCATAGATCTGCCCATGTGGGTGACTGATCGTTGCCCCAACCTCAGCTCCACGATTTTCGAAAATCAAGACGTAATCGACGTCGCTTCGTTGTTGCAGTTGTGTAGTTCGCTCTGCCCAAAGATCAACAACTTTTCGAATTCCACTACTCCCCAATGAGGCAAGGTTTGCGTTGTGTTGTGATGAATACAACACCACTTCACACGCGCCGGTTTCGAGGGCTGGCCAACGATTGGCAAATGACTTCACGTCGTATGGTTCAGGAGATTCCAGACCGCCAACACAAAATGGGCATTCCGTAGATGGCAAGTTCGGGCGGTGCTGACGGGCAGCAACGATGTGAACACGAGCACCAGCATGCGGATCTAGACGATCGTTGTCACTCACAACGCCACCCGATGAATCTGGATAAGGAAACTTGAGGCCGGCAGTAAAGGTGGACAAATCACACCAATTTCTCTCATTTGTCGTCCTGTCATCGTGATCGATCCATCATCAATCCATTGTGGAAGTTTTCGGTGCGGTGCATAGGTCGGTGTTCCAAAGTGCAGTGGTTTGAGGATAAATGCTGCACTGTCTTCAAATTGGTGTAGCTGAATTGGGTCTACATGACTACTTGGTCCATTGGCGAGCCGAGTGATTGCAACGAGCGACTGTGTTTGATTGTGGGAAGTAACACCATGCACCAAAATGTTTGAATCGGGATGATCTTCTCGAAATGCTATGCCGGTGTGCAGTAGAGGGCGGAGTGTTTTGTATTGTGCAATGACAGAAGCAAGTCTCTCTTGCTCGTGACCTGATGTTTCAAGCAGGTTCCATTCAATGCCGAGCCATCCAAAAAGCGCTGTTGAAGCACGGAATGCAAGCGAGTGACTGCGTCGAGTGATGTGGCTGACAGGTGATCCAATGTGTGTACCTAGTACTTCCGGAGGCATCAATCGTTGAGCACCACGCTGAATGAGAATTCGATCAAGTGGATCAATGGAGTCACTTGTCCAGAATCGATCGACAAGTGGAAGAATTCCAAAGTCAACACGCCCACCACCTGATGCGCATGACTCAAATTGAACCTGCGGATGCGTTTCTTTCAATCGACCCAGCAATTCGTAAGTGCCGAGAGTCTGTGAATGTGCTGGCGAGGCAACAAGATCTCGATTGTGGTCCCACTTCACATAGGAGATGTCATGGGCATCAAGTAACTGCGAAATGCCGTTGAACAAATAGTCGCGGACTTCAGCTCGAGACATGTCGAGCACGAGCTGGTTCCGTCCTGTGAGTGGTTTGTTTGATCCACTATGAAGCACCCAATCAGGATGTTGACGATATAAATCGCTCTCAGAGTTAACCATTTCGGGTTCACACCAAATTCCAAACTCCATTCCCAATGACTTCACGTGAGTAATGAGTGGAGTGAGTCCATGTGGCCAAACGGAAGCGTCAACAGTCCAGTCCCCGAGGCCAGCAGTGTCGTTTCTTCTTCCTAAAAACCAGCCGTCATCAAGCACGAAACGCTCGACACCTACGTGTGCAGCTGCGTCCGCAAGTTTTGTCAGCGTTTCATGGTTGTGATCGAAGTACACCGCTTCCCAGGTGTTGAGCGTGACCGGCCGCGATGTATTTTTATGTCGTAAACGCGAGCGAACGTACTGATGAAATTGTTGCGATGCAGAACTCAAACCGTGCGACGAATGCACTGCGTAAACAGTAGGGGCTGAATAGGTTTCATTCGGTTGAATGACAAGCTCTCCCGCAGTCAGTTTTTCTCCAACGAGAATGTGCTTGTAGTGCTCGGTAACTCCATCGAGTGTGATGTCAAAGTTTCCGCTCCAACCAAGATGGCATCCCCAGACCTCGCCATGCTGTTCGCCAAATTGAGTGGTTCCCATAAAAACGACAGGCCATTTTTCGTGTGAAGTACGACCTCTATTGTTTGAAATTGACATGGTTGAGTGCACCCAGGTGGTGCGTTGTTCCCCAAATTCCATTCCCCAACGGCCACCAATGGTGAGGAGTTCTTGTGCGCGTGGTGGGACGGGAAGCGCAAAGCGCAGACCATGCAATAGGTAGGGCAACGACCCATGATTAGCGAGCGAGCCGGCGAAGGTGAGCACTCCGCTCACATGAATGTCAACGCTGATCTGTAGTTCGAGATCAAGGTCGGCATCACGAAGTGTGAAATTGGCTGCGGTAGCTGTGTTGCTGCTTGATGAAATGAGGAAATGGGGAAATGATCCTGAGCCATCGGGAAAACATCCCTCAATGCCGGGATTGCCGAGCCATCCATCGTGATGCTGAGCAATAATGCCAAGTGGTGGATCAAGATCAACACCTCCGCCGAGAACTGCTCGCATGAACACGTCCTGTTGTAGCGGATCGTGCCCAAGGAAACTTCCCCAGTACACAATCGCGGGAACATTGCCTCGCGTGCTGATGACAACGCTGAGATGTCCATCGTGCAAATGAAGAAGTTGGTTGGCTGTTTCCACTACCGATCAAGTCTGCCAGTCCAAGCGATGGTGAACCACCTCGCAAGTGACTCTCCCGGGCCGAGAATGACGGGCGAATCATTGATTTCATTCGGAGCACCCGATTGAGGCTCTACGCATGTTGCGTGTGTCGGAAGGTCGTACACGACCCAATGTGAACAGTCACTAGAAAGCCCTAGGTCAATCCCGTTCACCGTAAGTGAAAGTGGTGCAAGTGGATTGATGAAACACTCATCAACGTTGATCGCATCAGTTTGTTTGCGAACGGATGTGGCAATTCCGTATTCGTCGCATTGCAGCATTGATTCAAAATTCAATGAAGTGTGACTGGGTTTACAAAACCATGGATGCCATCCAACTTGCGCAGGCATTGTCTGATCACCTGCAGTAACGCGCAGTTCTAAACGGACATGGTCGTTTTGCAACTCAATATGTTGATAAACGGAACCGCCAAATGGCCATTGCGAACCTAAATTGGCGATGAGTTCAATCGTTGACGCAGTTGCACGGTCAACAGTCCACGGCTGCGAGAAGACAGTTCCATGAGCTGCGTGTGGTGGAAGAGCGAGTGGCAGTTGGTAATCAACGCTGTTAAACCGAACAACACCAGACCGTACGCGACCCGCGTATGGAACCATCGGGTAGCAACCCCAACTGAAAGGTTCGTCGTCTGGGCCGCCAGTAAGGAGAACTTCCGTGTTGTGGACACGTAACGATGCGAGTCGACCACCATGCTGTGCATCCACAAGGACGGATGCGGTGTCGCTACTCAGCAGGAAATCCACGTTCGGATTCTTATCATTTGCTGACAACTGAAGAATTCGGCCTTGGGGGAACTAGCCTGTCGTGCACACAGAAAGTGCAGTTTCGGGTCGCTAGCTCAGTTGGTAGAGCAACGGACTTTTAATCCGCAGGTCCAGGGTTCGAGCCCCTGGCGACCCACCATTGGTTTTTCACAGGTAGCGATACCAACTATCTAATTTAGAGATACTTTCTGCTTGTGTATCACGGTTCCTGATAATGATGAGATACTCGGTTTATGTTCATCCCCATCCTTATTGCCGCAGGTGTTTTCACACTGGCACATCGCCTGGTTATGACGTCCGTTGACACGTTCAATGGATACGGCGACCAAGGCCCAGACTTTCGTCTCTAATTCCTGCATTCGCCAGATGTCACTCGCATCTGGGTGAACAAGGGGCGAGACTGTACGGAGTGAGCACAGACGAGTCTGTAGTCAATCAGTTGGATCTTTCAATCACCGGCATGTCGTGCAATGCATGCGCAATGTCAATCGAAAAGGGATTGAATGCTCTTCCCGGCGTGGAAGCGACGGTGAACTTTGCAACGGAATCAGCCAGAGTGGCATTTGATTCAACTTCAACGGACGTAGCTACATTCATTGCGACTATTGAAGGTCTTGGTTACGGCGCACGAACGCTTGCCGAAACCACACCCGACATGCTCGATGCCGAAGTCCGTGAACGCGTGTCAATGTTGAAAACACGTTTGCTGGTGTCGTTGGTACTAGCAGTTCCAGTTGCCGTGGTGTCCATGTTTATGACACTGCAGTTCACGCACTGGCAGTGGTATGCGTTGGCGTTATCTGCACCAGTCGTCACCTGGGGCGCATGGCCATTCCATCGTGCAGCACTCATGAATGCACGTCATCGAAACACCACGATGGACACGCTGATTTCACTTGGAGTTGTTGCTGCAACAGGTTGGTCATTGTGGGCGCTGATCTGGGGTGGTGCCACGGACCATCACAACATGTCTGGCATGGCCGAGTCACCGCATGTGTATTTTGAAGTCGCGGTTTCGGTCACCGTGTTTTTGTTGGCTGGTCGATATTTTGAAGCTCGAGCAAAGAGACGAGCGGGAGATGCACTTCGTGCACTTCTCGCACTTGGTGCACGCAATGCAACAGTTCTTCGCGATGGTGAAGAAGTGGTGATTGAGGCTGCTCTCATCAAGGTTGGCGATTTGATTGTGGTTCGACCTGGAGAAATCATTGCAGCAGATGGAATTGTGCAAGAGGGTGATTCCACAATTGATGCATCAATGCTCACGGGTGAGAGTGTTCCTGTTGATGTCACAAAAGGCAGCAAAGTAACAGGAACAACTGTCAACCTGTCGGGCAGAATCATTGTGAAAGCGCGACGTGTTGGGGCAGATTCGACGTTTGCTCAAATGACCAAACTGGTGCGTGATGCGCAGTCCACCAAGGCGCCGGTACAGCGTTTAGCCGATCGTGTGAGCAGCGTTTTCGTGCCAACAGTTATTGCTATTTCAGTTCTGACATTTATTGGTTGGTATGTGCTTGGTGACGATGCAAATCGCGTTGCCGATTCATTTACCGCAGCCGTTGCCGTACTGATCATTGCGTGTCCATGTGCTCTTGGTCTTGCAACACCAACCGCATTGATGGTGGGTAGCGGTCGTGCAGCGCAAATGGGAATTGTCATTAAGGGTGTAGATGTTTTGCAGAGCACTCGGCGTATTGACACTGTTGTGTTCGACAAAACAGGAACAGTGACAACTGGTGTCATGCAATTAATTGATGTGGTGTGTGCAACTGGCGTAACGCGTGCAGAGGTGCTGGGGTATGCGGGTGCATTAGAGCATGCAAGCGAGCACCCAGTAGCCAAAGCTATTGCGAATGCAGCCCGCACCGAATTAGGCACGCTCGCGGGCGTTGGTCATTTTGAATCGATTGCTGGAATGGGAACTATTGGTGTAGTTGATGGCAAGCGTGTGATGGTTGGTGGTGAACCACTATTTGAAAAGCAGCTCACCATTGTTTCAAAAGACATGAAAGACGCCTTGCACGCTGCTCGCAATTCTGGAAACACTGCTGTACTCGTTGCTTATGACGGTTCGGCAAAAGGTGTATGCGTGATCGCTGATCAGCCAAAGCAGCACAGTGCCGAAGCAATTGCTGATTTGCGCAAGCTCGGCCTAAGGCCGGTGTTACTTACAGGTGACAATCGGGCGACTGCAGTTGCGGTGGCCGAGCAAGTAGGTATTGACACCGACGAGCAGCACGTCATTGCAGGTGTTCTTCCTGCAGAAAAGGTTCGGGTGGTTGCCGACTTGCAGGAGCGTGGATATGCAGTTGCCATGGTGGGTGATGGCGTAAATGACGCTGCCGCCCTTGCTCAGTCCGATGTGGGTATCGCGATGGGAACTGGCACTGATGTGGCCATGAACGCAAGTGATTTAACCATTGTGAGCGGAGATTTACGCCTGGTGGCAGACGCCATTTTGTTGTCGCGTGCAACTCTGCGAACGATTAGCGCAAATGTGTTTTGGGCATTTATCTATAACGCTGCAGCTATTCCTCTTGCCGCACTCGGGTACATGAACCCAATGTGGGCAGGTTTGGCTATGGCGTTTTCCAGTGTTTTTGTTGTGAGCAACTCGTTGCGCTTGCGTACGGCAAAACTTACGCCGCACACTGCGTTCGTTCACGCAACTCGATAATTGCCTTGCGTC
>JALQWV010000050.1 GCA_023263465.1 Ilumatobacteraceae bacterium | reverse complement strand
GCATCTTCTGCACCATCGCTGCGCACTAACCACGAACCAAGTTCCAGTGCCCACCGCGCGTCATCTTGTGCAAGAGCATCTGAAACTTGTTTGCGCACTGCTTCCCGGCCACCGAACCCAGCAATGAGTTTGGCAGTACGTTCGCGCGGTGGCGTTGGAAACAAATTGGCTTCATCACCATCAAAGAATCCAAAAAGTCCTGTTCGTATTTGACGAACGTGGTGTTCCACTACTCCGTACAACTCCGATGTCAAATAATCACCATCAAACGTTTCTGGCAGGTCTACTGCTTCGGCAATTTCGGTGCTGGTCATGCCAGCGTTCGTTGCTCGCACCGATTGATCCCACATGAACTGAATGGAGTCCCGATACTTCGTGACACGAGTTGCAATTTCCTGCGCACCTGAAATGTGCGGACCGTGTACACCAACAAGATGCTGGGCGTTCAGCGAAAGCAGGTGATCAATACCCTTCAACAAAATTCGTGGGTCTCGATATTCTTCTCCACGAATAGCAAACACATTGAACAACACAGGCCACACCAAGTTATTCACGGCAACACCAAGCGAAGGAATCCAGTACGTCACCGAATCATCGGCATCCGAAGGTGCGTGAGTTACTTCAATATCTAAACCTGCAACGTTGATCTTTGCCTCTGCGCCAAACGTGTGCGTTGGCTCAATGAATCCAGGTGTAAAGGGAGCATGTTTTGGGTTGCGATAAAAATGACCTAAACCAACATTGACACGACCGTCTTCACCGTCTTCCGGAAGTTGCATGGCGAATTGCTCCACCAAACCTCGTCCATATGCCGGAGCAATTTCGCTCGCCGTGCGGCGACGGTTCTCGGCAATCTTTTCGTGCCCCCAAATAGGAACTGACTTTCCGTCATTTTCGGCAACTACCGCCTTTGTTCCGTCAACGTAGTGAAAATGGGTGTACATCACCGCCATGATCGGGCGGTTTGAAACCTTCCGCAATTCGGCGATTGCCTCATTCATTTCTTCAATGGATTCACCCGTATCGATCGCAATGATCCCTTCCGGGGCATCGATAAACGTCTGGTTTGAAAGCCCATTTCCTACAAAGCACCACACACCAGGTCGAACTTCACTAAACGTTCGGGCTAAGCGATGTGACTGCTCAACATGTAACTCATGGGCAACTTGCCCGCCGGGAAGAGTTACTGACTTTGAAGCATTTGGTTCGAAACTTCGAGTCCGACGCGCCATATGCAACTCGTTTTCTGCGCTTACGCGCCTAGTTTGCGAAAGAAATCTGGCGGCGCAACAACATCGTCGCGCGTAAGTTGATTGACATGCGACTTACCTAAACCAAGTAGCGCTGAATCAATGCCACCGCGAATGACGTCAAGCACATTTTCTACTCCTGTCTGACCATTTGCAGCGAGACCCCACAAATATGCGCGACCGATCATTACCGCACGGGCACCGAGCGCCATTGCCTTCACCACATCACTACCCCGTCGCACACCGCCGTCCAGCAATACGTCAATTTGTGAACCAACTGCATCGACAATTGCCGGAAGTGCACGAATTGGTGCTGGCGTTCCATCCAAATTGTTTCCACCATGATTGGAAACTGAAAGAGCGGTCGCACCTAAATCAACAACGCGCT
>JALQWV010000007.1 GCA_023263465.1 Ilumatobacteraceae bacterium | reverse complement strand
GTTTGCGATGGTAATTGCCGGCTGCATCGGCAGCGGCAGTAAGAAATGCGGTGTTTAACTTGCCGCCAAGCGCACGAGAAGCGTCCATCATGGCGCGGTATGGAGCACGCAGCGTTTCGGTTTGGCGTTGTAATGAACGCTGTGTCCACAGTGGCGATCGTGCTGGGTCAACGCTGTTCAATTCATTCAACAATCCGCGCACCGTTGCTGCGGCTTGTGTGCCAAGCGCTGGCAATTGCGTTGGGTCTTGTAACAACTCGCGAACTTGGCGCAATGCACCAAGCGGTGCGCGCATCACGTCTTGAAACGATGAATTCAATAAATCGGAAGGAGATGTTGTGCTTGGCTCTGGATCGGTCAAAAGTGATGGGTCAAGCGGCGGCGGTGGAATCGCATCGCGCTCGAGGTCCAGAAACTGCATGGATAAAGCAACGCCGCCTTGACCGTCGGTAATGGTGTGGTGCAACTTTTGAATGATGGCCGACCTGCCGCCTTCAAGCCCATCGATCACGGTGAACTGCCACAGAGGGCGAGTGCGGTCAAACGCGTCGGCAACCAACAACGTTGCGAGGTCGAGCAACTGGCGCATCGTTCCTGGCGCTGGTAGGGCCATTCGTCGAACGTGATGCGCAATGTTGAATTCGGGGTCTAATACCCATCGCGGTGGTCCAAGTGAGGCAGGTGCTGGTTGAACACGTTGGCGAAGGCGCAGAATAACTCGCGAGGCACGATCCATGCGTGCAACAAATGCATCGAAGTTTGGCGCACGATCAAGAATGGTGATGTTGGCAAATGTTGAAGTAAGGAACGGATCCTTTTCTGCTCTCCACATCAAAGCCTCGGCATCGCTCATGCGATCGTCAAAGCGAGGCATGTCGTGCTTCATCGAGGTACCGACGTGTGCTTGAACTCGTTCAGTGCATCCCAGGCGATGTTGTCAAGAATGCGATCAATCGTTGTTGTTGCGAGTTTTGCGTCACCCATTGGGCGATCAAGCAAGCGAACAAACACGGCTTTGCTGCCAACGATGAACGTCGGTACACCCCACACCGAATGCGTTCGCCCATATGTCGTGTGCTCCTCTTTTATGGTGGCAAGTGGGCGACCGCTGTCTACTTCTGCCCACATGGCATCTACATCGACACCGTGCCCGCCAATAACGTCGCTCAACGGTGCACGCTCGCGTAAGTTTCCGTTTTGCGTGTGACGATATTCGTACAACGCGTGATGCATGTTCAAAAACTTGTCGGCCTGCGTGTCGCGCACGGCAATTGATGCTTGCAAGGCAAGAATTCCGGTGTCGTCTAGTGGGCGATCCCAAATATCGGTTTGACCTTCTTCAACATGTGCTTGACCTAAACAAAAAGGGGTGAATTTCACCTTCCACGTCGCACCAGCTTTCAGTGCGGTGGCCACATGGTCGTGAACAATGCGGCCGTATGGGCAGCGATAGTCGTACGTGAGGGCGAATGTGGGGGACGAGGTCATATCAGATGTATAGCGTTTAAAAACACCAAGCCCACAACGCCCATCAGGCTTCCCACAATGGCGCCTCCAACAACGTCGCTGGCATGGTGAATGCGCACCCCCACACGACTAGTGGCGATAATCATGGCAAACACATAGAACAACACCACCCATGGCCAGGTGAAGAAGTAGGCGAGTACCAAGGCTGAAAAGAATGCCGATGACGAGTGGCCACTGGGGAAACTTGAGGTACGTGGCTTGCGCAAGGCAAACCGTTCGTCGCCACTCGTTGTAGGGCGACTGCGACGGAACAGGCGCTTTATGCCTTGATTCAGCAACAGGCTTTCAATGCCGATCATGGAAGAAAACACCAGCGCTTGTTGCAAGCGATCAACGCTGCCAATGGCTCGCAATAAACCAATGATGTGCCACAACAATCCAAAGTCACCAACCGCGCTGGCAATACTGAAAATCACTTTGACCAATGTGTGGTCGCGAATGTGTTCGAGCGCGCTGTCTACCTTGTTGTCAAATGTTTCGAATCGGGCAGTTGGATCAAATGTCATGCGGCAGGACGAGGATATTTCACCGCAGCGCCAACTTCGGCATCGTCAGGGTTTCCGCCAAACTCTGGACACCAATCCTTAAATGAGCAGAAGTTGCACAGCGCACTTTTCTTTGTGGGGAAGTTGCCGGTTGTGCACGCAGTGGAAATGGCTTTAAACAGTGCCGAGGTTTTGGTGACAACAAACTTCATGGTTTGTTCGGTTACTGCACGCGTGTGCCGAATGCCGTCCTTTACAAACATGAGGCTTACTTTTGCGGGTGCTTCGCCTCGCATTTCATGCAACATGTAGGCGTACATGTGCAACTGCTGCATTTTTGCGTCTACATCTTGCTCGCGAGGTGCCTTGCCGGTCTTGTAGTCGCTAATGATGAGGTTGCCTTCTACGTCGCGCTCAATGCGGTCCACAAAACCGCGTAACCCAAAATCATTAATTGGTGCTTGCACCCACAATTCAAGGTCAACCACATTCACACTCTTAGGGTCTTCCATACGCAGGTAGTTCTGCACTAACGAATCGCAGTCTTGCCAGAAATCGTCAAGCTGCTTTGCATTCAGGTTGAGCCCGGTGATGTCGTATGTTGGCTCAAATTCAGCGCGCGCCGTTTGCGCGAATGCAATCGCTGCTTCGTTAGTGCGCTGAGCCGGTTCAAGACCTAACAGCAACTCGAGTGCGCGGTGCACGACGTTACCCTTTACTGCTGCAACGCTTGGAGGCTGTGGCAGTTTCTGAATGTTTTGAAAGCGAAACTGCAATGGGCAGTTTTGAAACGTGCTGGTGCTCGATGGTGAGAGTGCTTCGGGAATGGGCCATGCGGTCATGTCAGTGTCTTTTCTATTGAAGTAATGAGTTGAGCGATGCGTTGCGGGTCTTGCATAGGTCCGAAGTGACTAAGGTCGTCCCATTGCACAAATGTGCTTCCAGGAATTGCATCAGCAAGTGGTTTGGCAAACGCGGCAGGGGACATGGGAATCATCTGACCCGAAACTATCCACACGGGCATGCGCAGTTTTGCCAAGTCGTTCCATGTCTCATGTAACGCACCCGACTCATAGGTTCGTGCTTCGTGTTCGGGTTGGCACTTCAGCGACACGGTTGAGTCTGCGTTACTAGTGAATCCAAAGCGCACGTAGTCGTTCAGCACATCTGGCTGAAAAACATTCAGCGGTGGCTTGGAAGAGTAATTAGCTATTGCTTCGTCAAACGAGGCAAATGTTGATCGTCGCCTGCGAGCACCTTCGGACAGCGGGCTTGGTCCGCCTGCGTCGCCTTTTTCTCGAACAATGGGCGGAAAAATGATGGGCTCAAACAGCACGAGCGCGCGGAACAATTCAGGCTTACGCAAAGCAGCCATCACAAGCGCCGCTCCGCCCATGCTGTGGCCAAATGCAAGTGAGGGCCCGTTGTGGTTCGCGACATATTGCGCAACCGATTCTGCGTCATCACCGTAACCACTCCACGTCACATTCCAGTCGTGGGGAAGTGTTGCGTCTCCATAACCGCGGTAGTCAAACGAGTAACAGTGTGCGCTGTCTGCAAGCAGCGCTGCAATGCTGTTAAAGCATCGCCCATGAAACCCGGTTGCATGTGAAAACAACACGCTTCCAAAAGTTGAGCCTGGTGCGTAGTCATATATAGGAATGTCCACGCCATCACTAGATGCAACGTGGATGGTGCTCACGGTGTTGTTTGCGAATTACTTCAAGTACGGAAGGAACATCGATGTCTCTTCACCGATGTTGGCAGGAACGGTGTAACCCTCTTCGCTACGAATGTGAGCAAAGTTGTCGCGCACATCTTCCATGGTGAGATTTGGGTTGTGATATCCCTGAGTTTCGGCAATGAATACGCGTGCAACGCGACCACCACCAACGCTGTATACCTCACCACTTACGGGGCAGTCTTCGTGCGCAAGGTAGGCAACAATTGGCGAAATCTTTTCTGGCAACAATTTCTCTGCCATCGCACCGCTGAACAATGCTTCGGTCATGCGAGTAAGAGCAAGTGGAGCAATGGCATTGGCCTTGATGTTGTACTTTGCGCCTTCAACAGCAAGCACACGCGTGAAGCCAACGAGTCCCATTTTTGCGGCGCCGTAATTTGCCTGGCCAAAGTTGCCGAAAATTCCTGCTGCAGAAGATGTGGAGACAATTCGGCCGTAACCCTGTTCGCGCATCAACACCCATGCCGGCTGTGTCACGTGGAAGGCGCCCTTCAGGTGGACGTCGAACACCGGGTTCATGAGGTCGGGCGACATGTTGTGGAAGGACTTGTCTCGGAGGATGCCGGCGTTGTTGATGACGATGTCGACGCGACCGAACGTGTCGACCGCCGTCTTCACGATCGCTGCACCACCCTCGGGTGTCGCGACCGAGTTGTGGTCGGCGACTGCCTCGCCACCGGCCGCCTTGATTTCGTCGACGACTTTCTGTGCGGCGGATGCATCGCCACCCGTGCCGTCGATGTTGCCACCGAGGTCGTTCACGACGACGAGCGCGCCGCGCTTGGCGAGGAGGAGGGCGTGCTGGCGACCGAGACCGCCGCCTGCTCCGGTGATGATCGCTACCTTGCCGTCGTAACCGAGATCTGCCATGGGGGAGCCTTTCTGTTCGCGCCGCCCGGCGGCGCGGATCCGTTCACACCGCTTGGCGGCGCGGGAGAACTCTACTTGTGGGTCACTTGGACAAGCCAAGTGCGTCGAGAGCTTCCTGCTTCAGACGCTTGTAG
>JALQWV010000145.1 GCA_023263465.1 Ilumatobacteraceae bacterium | reverse complement strand
CATCAGCTGCGGGCGCAGCGTCTGGTGCTGGCGCCTTCTTCTTCAATGCAGGTGTTCCCACTTTCACCGTGGTTTCAGCCCAATCTGGCCAACGACGACGGCTCACAATGGACAATGTGCGCAACAGCTTCATTGCCACTTCGTCTTCTTGTGCAGGACGTGACTCAATGACACCGTCTTTGATCATGCGATCTATGACTTCCACACCCAACTTGGTGCGAACAATGGTGAGCGTCCAGTCATTGTCTTTACCGATACCACCGGTGGAGATGTCTGCATGTTCTGCAGCGAAGTCGGGGCAGTTCTTGCATCCTTCGCGAGTCCACTGATGGCATTCCTTCAAGTCGATTTCGTGAAACGAACCGTCTTTCATCCAAATTTGGAAAGCACCCTTGATGTTCATCTTGACCATCTCTTCTTTTTTCAAGCCGTACTTAGCCAGGAAGAGTTCTTCAAAAATTGCATCGTCAAATGTCTTTGAGCAGAGCAAACCGATGTTGAACAAGAACGGCTTACTAACCTTGCCGATCTTGCGCTTCCACATAATTGGCGGAACTGATGACTGACAACTCATGCCCACGAGTGCAAGGCGGCTGAGGCCTTCTTCTTGTGCTTGCTTGAGAGCAAGTGTGTTTGCCGAGTAGGTGTAACGGCTGCCCGCTGCACGCAAAACATCGTCAGGGTTGCGTGCAATATCGGGGAGCGCTTTCCACGACGTCCCGTCGCCTTCCAAGAAACTAGTGAGTGCTGCATCGATGTAGTCGTTCTTCATCAGCCAAATGAGCATTGCGCTTACGAAGCCACCGTCTTGACCTAATTCGTGCACTTTGTCGTCGGCTGCACGAACCAATAACAACTGCTTGTACTGGCCATACATCTGGCTCTCTTCGCGAACTTTGCCAAACAAGTGCATATCGGCGTCTGGCTCCCACGAACGGAAGCGGGGGCAGGCTCGCGTGCAACTGGTGCAGCCCTTTTCGCCGTGCGTGCAATTGTCAACACCGAGTTCCTCTTCCAGGTGGAATGGTTTGTAGTTGCCCTCTTCGTGTTTGTATCCAATTACTTCGTGAGGGCATGAAATTACGCATCCCGCACAACCCGTGCATAGGCCCGTATTAATAACTTCTTCGTAGAGCTCTTTCCATTGATTGGTCCAGCGCTCAGTTCCGGTTGGGGCAGTTTCAGTAACGGTCACGTCACGACTCTACGCCATATGTACGGCATGGTTCTGCGTAGGGCTATCTGAAAGATCGAACGATCTTGTCAATTTCGGGACCGGCAAGTTTGCGTCCGTGCCGATCAGAAATCTCGAATCTGTTCTCTACTGCGTCGTGAGTAGTGCTGATGAAGGCGTGGTGAATCACGATCTTCAAATCGGCAAGTGTTGCCGTGACATCGCGAAGAAGTCCAGGACGATCGCGTCCGGTCACGGTAAGCACGGAGTGCCATGGGTGGGCGCTGTTGTCGATCACTGCAGAAAGCGAGAGTTGCTGCCCAGACACTTTTATCCGGCGACCACTGAGTGCGTCGATAACCGCTTTTGTTACTTCGGCGTGATTCGGAACTGATGAGGACTGAACGGTGAAGATGTCGAGAACCGCGCCGTCACCCCAAGTGGTGATGTCTGCGCCGAGCACATTCAAGTTGAGTGACGCAAGTGCACTTGAAAGTCGCGCCAACAATGCAGTTCGGTCGCGACACGCAATATTGATTAACCAGATATCTGGGTTGTCTGTTGCGTGAATGGCAACACGAGCTTGACCGGGTCGAGGCGATGGTTCGACAAGTTCTGCATGTTGCACCATTTGTTCTGGGGAGTGACTCAGTGCGTATGAGGCTGGCGCATGAGTAATTCGTGACCGCACCGATGAATTTGAAGCCAGCGCAAGCGCTGCGTTTACACGTGTCTCAAGAAGCGAATTTGATGCCGAGTCAACCAGATCTGGATGCGCAAGGAATTCTTGGACCTCAGAAACCACCTCAATGAGTGCCATATACGTGGCATCACTGAAATCGCTTCGCGCAATACATAGTTGTCGACACTGCTCCACGATTCTTGGAGTCTTTAAGTGCGTGGCGATCTGACTCAGTAGACGACTATTGATATTAAGAGGTTCTGTGCTCGCAATTGAGCGAAGTAGCGAAGCACCTTCAACAATGAGTTCAACGTTGGACATCAGTGTTAGATCTAGGCCAAGTCGACGAATAGCAGCGAGTCCATCGGCTCCCGACTGTGAAATATCGTGAGCAAAAGCGGCGAGAACTATTTCGTCACCCTCAATGGATGTGGCCGAGGCATGAGCGACAACGGCTTCGACAGTGGGAAAATGAAGTGCGTGTGTTGGATCTAATTCGGTTGAGTCGCTTGCACGAGCCGACATGGATTCGGCTAGCTCGGGAAGTGCGCGTTGTACCAAGCCAATGGTGTCAAGCAAGCGCCACGAACGAGCATTTCCATACCGAAGAACGCTCAGCAGGCGAACAACAGACTCATTTTCCCAACTGAGCGTGGCGTTTCGATGCATGGCAAACCAGTCCAATAGTCGCGCACTTGGTCGGGCATCTGACGCAAGTAGTGCTGAGTCAAGACCTATCTCCACGAGCAATCGGACAGGTGGAATCTCGCGTAATTCAATGATTCCATTCTCAACATCGACCCAACCATTTGGGGGTCGCTCAGCGTGTTCAGCATCTTCAACAACTACTGATTGTTTGCCGAGTCTCCAGCGAAGCAGTGGTGGTGCAAGCAGCGTTGTTAGCAGAACAACAAACAGAATTGATCCGTATAACTCTTCATTCAGTGCACCGACTTTCAGACCTATGGTTGCAAAGATGAGCCCTACCTCACCGCGTGGCAACATGCCGAAGCCGATTACCAACTTGTCACTCTGTGTGCCAAGTGCACCTACTGCCGCAGCAATTTTGCCAAAGATGGCCATTGCTGAAAGCAGGATCGCAACGGCGATGACACGAACATCAAACATTGCCGAAAGATCGGTAGTGATGCCGATATACAAAAAGAAGACAGGTACAAAAATATTGCCAAGAGCGGCTACATCTCGCTCTACACGCTCGTGTGCACTAATTCGACGTAGTGCAAGTCCGGCAACAAAGGCTCCAATGATTGGCGCAAGGTTTGCTTCGTCTGCAAGAACCGAGAATGCGAGCGCTACACCAATTGCGGTTACTGAAACGGTGGCAGTTGAACGGCTTTGTTTAGTGATAACTGAAAACATTTTTGGAAATGTGGCGAACCCAATAACTGAAGTGAGGATCAGGAAGCCAAGAGCTAATCCAATGGTTGTTGCGATAGTGCCAATGCCTACCGAACCTTGTTCCACGATGCGAACGACAACGGTGAGGATGATGAGGCCAAGCACGTCATCAACAACCGCAGCACCCAGAACTGTTCGTGCTTCAGTAGTAGCTAATGCGCGAAGGTCTCCAAATACACGAGCGGTGATTCCAATACTGGTGGCGGTGAGTGCTGCGCCAATAAACAAGGACGTGTTCGTTGACTCGCCGATAGCGAAACCAACTCCAACTCCAAGCGCCATTGGTAAAGCGACACCAATCAGTGCAACCAACATTGAAGCGCGACCAACACTTCGCAGTTCCGCAACATCAGTTTCGAGACCGACTTGGATGAGTAAGAAAATGACTCCAAATTCGGCAAGAACAAAGAGCATGTCGCTACCGGAGACCAAACCGAGTACCGATGGGCCAATGACGATGCCTGCAGCAATTTCGCCAATTACCGCAGGTACTCGAATTCGGTCCGATAACTCGGCAGCCAGTTTTGCGACCAACAAGATGATGGTCAGGTCGAGGAGTACGCGGCCAAGGTTTACCCCTTCAAGGGCTGCGGAGACCATAGCCATCATGGCTATCAGGTTATGAGACCTATGTAACGGCAGGATTAACACAGCACAGCGATGTTGTTTCTCGACATGGACGCAACAGGTAGCAAACA
>JALQWV010000160.1 GCA_023263465.1 Ilumatobacteraceae bacterium | reverse complement strand
GATCAAGAAAAAAGTTTTCGAAAAGCTCAACCCCATTCGTTGGGGCGACATGGATGCCATGGGGCATGTGAACAACACCCAGTATTTTCGATACATGGAAACCATCCGCATTGACTTTTTTAACTCAATCAACTGGTGCGGGTCGCGCTCCATAAGCAGACGATCTTTGTATGTGCCAGGCTCGCTCTCGTCGCCGTTCACCACCAAATAACGTGGCCACACTTGCTGCGGAGTAAGGCCCCACTTTGTTCCCGCTGGGAAACCAGCGCCGCCGCGGCCGAGCACGGTTGCACCTTTGACCTCTTCGTGAATGTCTGCAGCCGGCTTCGCGAGTGCTTTGCGAAGTGCTGCATATCCATCAGTCGCCAAGTAGCGCTCAATGGTGTACGAATCGGTGTATTCGAAACGTGAAGTAACCACTTTCGGACGATCGCCGACAACAAACCCCGGTGCGTGTGGGTAAGAACTCATAGCGCTGGCTTCCCATCTAGCCAAGCGGGGCCTTCGGTTACGTCTTCTGGGGCAACTGCACCAACACCTTTGTCGGTTGGAATGCGTTGACGAACTTTTGCAAGAACACCGTGTGCTGGAATTTCATCAGCGAGTTTTCCTGAACGCAAATCATCAATCAAGTTGTCAAAGTCGGCCGGTGTTACACGAAATCGGTAGCGATAGTTCACTTGCAGTGTTGGTGCTTCGGTGCAGGCAGCCTGACATTCTGCGTGGGCAAGCGTGAACATGCCATCAGCAGTTGTGCCGCCCGCCTTCACTCCGAGTTTGTGTTCAGCGTGGTGCATCAGTTCTCCAGCACCCATCAATGCACACGACATGGTTCCGCACATGTTGATGAGATATTTGCCCACAGGTTCAAAACGAAACATCTCGTAGAACGATGCTGTTCCATACACCTCGGCCGATGTGACACCGACAAGTTCACCAAGATGCACCATCGCCTCGCGGGTGATGTATCCGTTTTGCTCTTGCGACAAATGCAACAACGGGATGAGTGCGGACTTTGGTCGTGGATAGCGTCCAATGATTTCTTTAGCAATCACAACGTTTGCATCAGTCAAACGGCTCATCGGTCTACCTCACCAAGCACTGGGTCAACGGATGAAATGACAGCAACAGCATCAGCAACTAGTCCACCACGCATCATGTGCGGCAATGCTTGCACATTGACAAACGACGGCGCGCGGACATGCATACGGTACGGCGTTGGTGAACCATCACTCGCGATGTAACAGCCAACTTCGCCACGCGGGCTTTCGATTGCTACATACACTTCGCCTTCGGGCACTTTGAAGCCTTCAGTGAAGATCTTGAAGTGGTGAATGAGGGCTTCCATTGACTCATCAATGCGAGCACGTGGTGGTGGAGTTACCTTCTTGTCCTGAATTCGATAGTCACCACTTGGTACCCGATCCAGGATTTGGCGCACAATTCGCATTGACTCGCGAATTTCATTCAAGCGAATTGCGTAGCGGTCAAAAGCATCGCCATAGCTACCTACGATTACGTCAAACTCAAGTTTGTCGTAATGCATGTACGGCATGTCGCGACGCAAGTCCCAAGCCAAGCCTGTACTGCGCAGGATTGGGCCGGTTGCACCGAGAGCAATTGCTTCAGCCTGAGTGATCACTCCAACGCCCTGTAGACGCTCACGCCAAATTGGCTGGTTCGTCATCAGTACGTCGTATTCACCTAAACGATCAGGCAACATATCCAAAATTGACATCACGTCGTCGCGCCAACCTGCCGGTAAATCTGCTGCAACGCCGCCAGGTCGAATGTAGTTATGGTTCATGCGCAAGCCAGTGACCTTTTGAAAGAAGCGCAACACCACTTCACGCTCACGCCATCCGTACAACATCATGGAAACCGCACCGATATCCATGCCGTTCGTTGCCATAAACAACAAGTGACTGCTCATGCGATTCAGTTCGGACATCAACATGCGAATCCACACTGCGCGCTCCGGAATGTCGCCATCAATTCCGAGCAACTTCTCGGTTGCCATGCTGAACACCAATTCACTATTCAGTGGTGACAAGTAGTCCATGCGGGTCACGTTGGTTCCACCCTGCATGAAGGTAAGTGACTCGCCAGTCTTTTCCATTCCTGTGTGCAAATAGCCAATAATTGGCTTGCATCGCAACACGGTTTCACCCTGGAGTTCAAGCATCAATCGCAACACGCCGTGCGTACTTGGGTGCTGCGGCCCCATGTTGATGATCATGGTCTGATCTTCGCCCGGGTCAGCCTCTACTTCGGCCAGAAGCGCGGCATCTGCCTCACTCATACGCAATACTGCGCCAACTTCGCGCATCACTTCTTTAGCTGTCAGTTCTGAACGCGAACGAAGTTCCTGATTACCTTCGTTTGTTCCCGCTGCTGCCGAAATAATGGTGTCACTTTCGCGCGGAGTCACGAGGCGGCTCCCTTAAATTGCACGGGGATTCGACCCTGTGCGTAATCCTTACGCAGTGGGTGACCCTGCCAATCTTCTGGCATCAAAATACGCGTAAGGTCCGGATGGCCAGCAAATGAAATACCGAACATGTCATACACTTCGCGTTCCATTGCTTCGGTGCCGGGGTACAAGTCAAATAGTGAATCAATGCTTGGGTCAGACTCGCTCACTTGCACCCGAACTCGAAGTCGTTCGCGCTTGCTAATCGACAACAAGTTGACAACAATTTCAAATCGTTCTGGCGAAACTCCATCTGGAAGCGTGCGCGAGGTGTGGGTTAAAAAATCTACAGCAGTGAGATCTGCGCACATTTCATAACCGTCGTCAACAAGCTTTTTCATCGTTGACATGTATGACGACTTGGGAACAAACAAAACTGCTTGTCCACGAGAATCTCCAAGCAGACAGCCGTGCAAGGTCGCAGGAGTAGCGGTTTCTTCGGTGGTCACGAGAATTACCTCGACCCAAGAATGACTGGAGTAGTAATTCCTGCTGGAATTTCTTGAATATGAACGTTCGCACCAGCACCGCTTGATGCACGACGGCGCATGATTTCGCCATCTTCAATGAGTTGATGCAAGGTTTCAATTGCGTGAATCAATGTTTCTGGTGTAGGCGGGCAGCCAGGCGCATAAACATCAACAGGAACAACTTGATCAACGCCCTGAACAATGGCGTAGTTATTAAACATTCCGCCACTGCTTGCACACACACCCATACTGATCACCCATTTAGGTTCCATCATTTGGTCGTATACCTGACGAAGAACTGGTGCCATCTTTTGGCTTACTCGACCAGCAACAATCATGATGTCTGCCTGACGCGGTGACGCGC
>JALQWV010000098.1 GCA_023263465.1 Ilumatobacteraceae bacterium | reverse complement strand
GCAACCGAGCTCATGCTCGAACTCGCGTGGTATGCACGTCAACGAAAGTGTGAAGCACTCACGCTCGAGGTTCGCCATACCAATACAGCAGCGCAAGAGTTGTACCGACGCTTTGGATTTGTTCCTGCAGGGGTGCGCCGTAAGTATTACGAAAACACTGACGATGCAATTGTGATGTGGTGTCAAGATATTCAAGACGAAGCATTCCGCGATCGGTTGCTAAGCATTGAAAAGACCAGACCATGATGCGTGTCAATGAAGCCACGGTGGTGCTTGGCATTGAATCGAGTTGTGATGAAACTGCTGCAGCAGTGGTTATGGGTGGTAATGATGTGTTGTCATCAGTTGTTGCCACACAAATCGAGCAACATGCTCGGTTTGGTGGCGTAGTGCCAGAAATTGCCAGTCGCGCCCATGTTGAAGCAATGACTCCTGTCATTCGCAAGGCTCTTCACGATTCGGGAATTGGATTTGAACGCGTTGATGCAGTCGCTGCAACAGTAGGACCAGGACTAGTTGGCGCGTTGCTCGTTGGTGTCTCTGCTGCAAAGTCAATAGCGCTTGCCTTGAACAAACCATTTATTGGTGTGAATCATCTTGAGGCACATTTGTATGCAGCACTACTTGATGATCCACATGTTGAGTTTCCAATGTTGGTCGTGTTGGTGTCGGGTGGAAACACGTTGCTTGTAAATATGGAGTCACACGGCAAGTACTCCATTATTGGGCAGACCATTGACGACGCAGCCGGGGAAGCATTTGACAAAGTTGCTCGTTTCCTTGGACTCGGACATCCGGGTGGCCCTGCAATTGATCGTGAAGCAAAGATGGGTAACGCACAAGCCATTGAATTTCCGCGTGCAATGCTCCACGACGGATTTGATGTGTCGTTTAGTGGATTGAAAACTGCGGTGGTCAATTACGTGCGCAAGTATCCTGCAATTTCCACACAAGATATTGCGGCATCATTTCAAACTGCAGTGGTTGACGTGCTGGTGGCGAAGTCGGTTAAGGCTGCAATACACATCGGCGCAAAGACCGTTGCCCTTGGTGGCGGTGTGGCTGCAAACTCCCTGTTGCGCCTACAGATGACTGCAATGTGCGCCCAGCACGGGTGGCGTTTGGTGTTGCCCAGCATGGCAATGTGCACCGACAATGCAGCCATGATTGCCTCTGCCGGTTGGTACCGTTTATTGCAGGACGGACCAAGTGAATTGAGCATGGGTGCCATGCCAAACCTGAAGTTGACCGACCGAACCACCTCGTAACACCATGACTGCAACCGACACCCCATCAAACGTCACCGCGACTGTGCCTGCGCTGCAACTGGGCAAGCGCAGCATTTGGCCACCAGTGGTGCTTGCGCCAATGGCTGGTGTAACCAACGCGCCATTCCGTTCGCTGTGTCGAAAGTTCGGACCCGGACTGGTCTACGTCAACGAAATGATCATGGCGACTGGGCTTGTTAATGGCAATCGCAAGACCGACACCATGTTGAAGTTTGGACCAGACGAAGACTTCCGTTCGTTGCAGCTGTATGGAAGTGATCCGGACATGCTCGGCCGAGCAGTGCACAAACTGGGTCAGGCAAACGCAGTTGATCACATTGATTTGAATTTTGGTTGCCCAGCACCAAAAGTAACGCGTCGTGGTGGTGGAGCGGCAGTGCCACTGAAGCGCCAGTTGTTGCGCGCCATTGTGAGTTCTGCGGTAACTGCAGGCAATGAGTACGGTATTCCTGTGACATGCAAATTTCGCATGGGCATTAACGATGATCTCATCACATTCATTGAAACAGGATTGATTTGCGAAGAAGCCGGAGCAGTTGCGGTTGCTCTGCATGCGCGAACAGCACAGCAGCACTACGCTCCGAGCGCACATTGGGAAGCAATTAGTCAACTAAAGCAAGCGGTGAAGACTATTCCGGTTCTTGGCAACGGTGACATTTGGGAAGCAAGCGATGCTTTACGCATGGTTGAGCAAACGGGGTGTGATGGAGTAGTGATTGGTCGAGGTTGTTTGGGTCGCCCATGGTTATTCCGTGATCTTGTCGATGCATTTAGTGGCAAACCAATCACAGGCACTCCAAAACTTGGCGAAGTGTTGTCGGTGATGATTGAGCACGCTGAAGGTTTGTGCGGTCACCTAGATGAAGACCGTGGAATGCGTGATTTCCGTAAACACACCAGTTGGTATCTCACGGGTTATCCAGTTGGTGGCGAGATGCGTCGCAAATTCGCCGAAGTGAAATCGTTGGCTGAACTGCGCGTGCTCGCTGCACAGTTGGATGCAGACGCTCGAATTGTTGAAGGTGGAGAACGAATTGCTCGCGGGCACACCAATGGTCCGATCAAAGTGATTTTGCCAGAGGGCTATTTAGATGATCGTGACGACATGACGATTCCTGATGATGGCGATGTCATGCGTTTGAGTGGCGGCTGATCTAGAAATGGAACCTCCGAGTAGTACTCAACCTCGAATTGTTCTTGCGTCGCGTTCGCCGCGACGAGTTGATTTATTGACAAAGTTGTTAGACGAAGCGTTTGGTGAAGGCGAAATGCCGTTTGACATCGAGCCGGCCGACATCGATGAACTACCTCTCGAATTTGAAACGCCGCTTGCGCACGTGCAGCGACTTGCACAACGCAAAGCACATGTCGTTGCGCAGCGTTACAAAGATCTCGATGTCATCGTGATTGCAGCCGACACCACGGTCGACGTTGAAGGTGAAATTTTCGGCAAGCCAGAAAACCTTGAAGACGCCCGCCGCATGTTGAGCGAAATGTCTGGTCGCACTCATCGCGTGCATACGGCCATTTCGGTGGTTCGCGGAGATCGGCAGGCCCACACCGTGGACACAGCCTCGGTGACTCTGGTGCACATCACTCCCGAACTGATGGAGTGGTACTTGGGAACAGGGGAATCGCTGGATAAGGCAGGGGCGTACGCCCTGCAGGGCGATGGTGGAAAACTGGTCGAAACGGTGCAGGGCAGCTTTACGACGGTTGTGGGACTGCCTCTCGAGCCCCTTTCTGACCTGCTTGCAAAATGCGGGCTCAGTTGGAAAATTGGGGCTTAGGTCCGTATCATTAGCACTCGCACTCGTTGAGTGCTAATCGAACAATCAAACCGCGTGGACCAGCCGGGACACGCCAAACGGAGGACCTCACATATGAACTTGAAGCCCCTAGACGACCGCATTGTGGTCAAGCCAAGCGAAGCAGTGCAGACCACCGCATCTGGTCTCGTTATCCCAGACACCGCAAAAGAGAAGCCACAGCAGGGCACTGTTCTTGCAGTCGGACCTGGCCGCTGGAGCGATGACGAAGGCAAGCATTTCGCACTCGACATCAAAGTTGGCGACGTTGTTCTGTACAGCAAGTACGGTGGCACCGAAGTCACCCATGGTGGAGACGACCTTCTTATTCTCACCAGCCGCGACGTACTCGCAGTTGTTGCCTGATTTTCTAACCATTTCCCTCCAACACGCAAAGGACCAAAACAAACATGGCCAAGCAATTGAAGTTTGACGAAGAAGCACGTCGCGCTCTTGAAGCCGGTGTGAACAAACTCGCCGACGCAGTAAAAGTGACACTCGGACCTAAGGGTCGCAACGTAGTGCTCGACAAGAAGTTCGGCACACCAACCATTACGAACGACGGTGTGTCGATCGCAAAGGAAATTGAACTCGAAGATCCATTTGAGAACATGGGTGCTCAACTTGTTAAAGAAGTTGCAACCAAGACCAACGACGTAGCAGGTGACGGAACAACAACAGCAACCGTTGTTGCACAGGCAATGGTGCA
>JALQWV010000070.1 GCA_023263465.1 Ilumatobacteraceae bacterium | reverse complement strand
TGTGGGCGAAAACACACAGACACCTCATAGTGATGTTCTTGCTCGCATAACTCATCAGTCGGGCGAAGGGCGGTTCCGATGGCTGCATGCAAAATCTGGAGCGGCCTCTGACTTGCTTGATGCCGCAAAGCAGCATCACGGTAAAGATGCGTGGGTGGTATCACGCGATGAAGCGTGTGAGCAGCAATGGTTTGGAAAGCGTGTGACCGATGTAGCCAGAAAGCGACTTGGAGATGTCGCGCTCGTGCCATTTACCAACACCAGTTTTGACGAACCTTTGGATTCGGGGACTTATTCGCTGGTTTGTCGTCACGGCTCGCTAACCGACGCCGAAATAGACGTTCCATTACTGGCAATTGCTCGCTGAGATTGCCATACTTGCCTGACATGTCTACGAACGAAACGCCAAAAATTGAGCCAAATGGCAACCCTGAAGTTGTGGGACGTGATGTTCCATTGTCACCGGTAGATGAATCAGTTGGCGTCACCGCTCCCGCCAAAGTCATGCGCATCGGTTCCATGATTAAACAGTTACTAGATGAAGTGCATTCCATGAATCTTGATGCGCCGAGTCGTGAGCGTCTTGCAGAAATTTATGAGCGCTCGATCGTCGAACTCACCGAAGCGTTGTCGCCAGACCTTGCTAATGAATTGCGCACGTTGGCCCTGCCATTTCGAGACGGCGTAGTGCCGTCGGAAGGTGAGCTCCGCGTTGCCAAGGCGCAACTTGTAGGTTGGCTCGAGGGGCTGTTCCATGGCATTCAAGCGACGCTCTTTGCGCAACAAATTGCAGCCCGTCAACAACTTGAACAGATGCGACAACTTCCAGGGTCTGCCGAACCAGGAGTGGGTAATGATCGTCCTGGTACGTATCTGTAATGGCAGATTCGTTTACCCACTTACATGTCCACACCGAATTTTCGATGTTGGATGGAGCGTCACGGCTTGATGAGTTAGTAGGTAAAGCCGTCGCCGAAGGCATGCCGGCGCTGGGGATGACCGATCACGGCAATATGTATGGCGTCGTTGATTTCTATAAGCAGTGCAAAGAAAATGGAATTAAGCCGATTATCGGCACCGAGGCGTACATGGCTCACGAGCATCGTTCGGAGCGACCTTCGCGACGAGGGCGCATTGATGACTCTGGTGGTGAAACCGAAAGTGGGGGAAAGGTCTACTACCACCTCACCTTGCTCGCCGAAAACAACATTGGGTACAAGAACCTCATCAAATTATCAAGCCTTGCATTTCTGGAGGGTTACTACTACCAGCCGCGAATGGACTGGGAGTTATTGCAACGACATAGTAAAGGCATCATCGCGACCAGTGGATGTTTGGGCGGTCACGTGTTGCAAAAGATGATGAAGGGTGACATTGCAGGTGCGGAAACCGATGCTGGTCGGCTGCAAGATATTTTTGGGAAAGATAACTTCTTTATTGAAATTCAAGATCATGGAATTGCCGAGCAGCACCAAACCAATCCGTTACTCATTGAATTGGCTAAAAAAATTGGTGCACCTTTGCTGGCAACCAACGACACTCACTACACGCATCGGGAAGACCACGAAGCGCACGACGCATTGCTGTGTGTACAGACCGGCTGCACCATTGCTGATCCAAACCGATTTAAGTTTGAAGGTACAGAGCATTACTTAAAGTCGGCGCAAGAGATGCGCTATTTGTTTCGTGAAGTTCCTGTCGCTTGTGACAACACACTGTGGATCGCAGAGCGAGCAGAAATTGATATTCCATTTGGCAACTCGGTGCTACCTCACTTCCCAATTCCGGAGGGCTTCACTGACGACGGTGACTATCTGCGTCATTTGGCATACAACGGAGCGCACGAACGTTGGGGAGAAAAGCTCCCAGATTCGGTTACACAGCGACTCGACTATGAACTTGAGGTCATCGCAGGAATGGGGTTTAGTTCGTACTTCTTGATTGTGTGGGACCTCATTCGCTATGCGCGCGAACAAGATATTCGTGTCGGCCCTGGCCGTGGTTCTGCTGCAGGTTGCGCCATTGCATACTGCTTGCGCATCACCGACCTCGACCCCATTCAATACGACCTCATCTTTGAGCGGTTCCTCAACCCAAGTCGAATTTCGATGCCCGATATAGACATGGACTTCGACTCGCGTTATCGCGATCAAATGATTCGCTATGCAGCCGACAAATATGGTCGCGATCACGTCGCGCAAATCATTACCTTTGGAACAATTAAGGCACGCAACGCTGTTCGCGATGCCGCCCGCGTGCTTGGGTATCCATATCCACTCGGAGACAAGATCGCCAAACTCATGCCACCTCTGGTGATGGGTCGTGACACGCCATTGAAGTACTGCTTCGAAGAGGACAGCAAACACAAAGCCGGCTTCCAAGCTGCAGCGGACTTGCGGGCACTGTGTGAAATTGATCCAGATGTGAAACGCATTGTCGATGTTGCGCGAGGCCTTGAAGGCCTAAAGCGATCGGTGGGGATTCATGCTGCCGCAGTGGTGATTACAAAAGAGCCTTTGACCGAGTACCTGCCCATTCAAAGAAAACCGGAGCAAGGTCAGGCGCCAGAAGACGCCCCAGTTGTTACGCAATACGAAATGCATGGCGTTGAAGATCTGGGTTTGCTGAAGATGGACATTCTCGGATTGCGCAACCTGGACGTCATTTCAGATGCCAATACCATGATTCGCAAGACGCGCGACGAGCAATTCTCGATCGATGCAATTCCAATGGATGATAAGGCGACGTATCAGTTGTTGTCGCGCGGAGACACCATTGGCGTATTCCAATTGGAATCGGTGCAAATGCGGGCCTTGCTTAAGTCTCTCATTCCAGAACGTTTTGAGGATCTCTCTGCCGTTCTCGCGTTATATCGACCGGGCCCAATGAGTGCGAACATGCACAACGACTTTGCCGACTACAAGAACAGTCGCAAGAAGATTGAATATTTCCACCCTGACGCAGCAGAAGTTTTGAAGGACACCTTCGGACTCATGATCTATCAGGAAAGCCTCATGCGTGTATCGCAGAAGTTTGCCGGATTCTCCATGGCCGAAGCAGACAACCTTCGCAAAGCGTGTGGAAAGAAAATTCCAGAAAAAATGGAAGAAGCGCGCGGAAGTTTCGTTGCTGGATGTGAGAGCACCGGTTATGGAGTGGAGCTAGGCGAGGACCTCTTCGACACCATTGTGAAGTTTGCTGATTACGCATTTGCTAAAAGTCACGCATACGGGTATGGACTTATCTCGTATCAAACTGCATATCTCAAAGCGCACTATCCCGTTGAATACATGGCGTGCTTGCTGACCAGCGTTAAAGCGAATTATGAAAAGGCAGCGGTGTATTTGTCTGATGCTCGAACGAGTGGAATCACGGTGTTAACTCCAGACATCAATCGTTCCGGCGTCAACTTTGAGCCAATTGTTAACGATGGCGGGAAGCAGATCGCGTTCGGGCTTAGCGCAATTCGCAACGTTGGCGAAGGCCTTGTTCGGCAGATTATTGAACACCGCGATGCACATGGTGAGTTTGAATCGTTTTACGATTTTGTGGAACGCGTTCCAGAACAAGTTCTAAACAAACGCACCATTGAGTCGCTCATCAAGGCAGGGGCATTTGACAAGCTCGGGCACCCGCGAAAGGGCCTGCTCAACGCCTTTGAATCAATTATCGACAACACAATGGTGCGCCGACGAGAACGAGATCAAGGTGTTATGAGTTTGTTCGGAGATTTTGGTGACCAAACTGGAGTGTTCTCTGAGCGCCAGAGCATTCCAGAACTGCAGTTTGATAAGACGGAGCAGTTGAAATTCGAAAAAGAAATGCTTGGACTCTATGTGTCGGACCATCCGCTCATGG
>JALQWV010000063.1 GCA_023263465.1 Ilumatobacteraceae bacterium | reverse complement strand
TCGCGGCGATTGGCCATGAATAAAGGTTACGGGTTAAGGGCCAATGAAAGACGGTGAAGGTACTCGGAGCGTGGAATTTCCACTGCTCCGAGCGACTCAAGGTGTGGGGTAAGCCACTGAACATCAAGCAGAGTCATGCCGGCTTCGTTCATGATGTCTACTAAGTACATCAGTGCCACTTTTGATGCATCTCGCATGAGGTGAAACATGGATTCGCCAGCAAATAATCGGCCGACTCGTACGCCGTATAAACCTCCAACGAGCACTTCATTTTCATCGAACACCTCAACGCTGTGTGCCCACCCAAGTCTGTGTAATTCAACATATGCAGTAATGAAACGCTCGTTTATCCACCCGCCAGGTCGGTCTGGTGAAGCACAACCTCGCATCACGCGTTCAAAACATGTGTCAACTTTGACGTGAAATTTTCGCTGGCTGCGACGCATCGACCTTGTGACACGCAGAGCATTGAGAGGTATTACACCTCGTAGCAGTGGAGACCACCATGCAATATCGTCTTCGCCGAGTGCGAGTTCGGATGACATGGGAAACACACCATTCATGTACGCATGAATCAGTGTTTCAGGTTGCAGGTCTGCACCGCGACCAACCAAATCGCTCTTGGGCCATTCTTTTGGCGGTGGAAACTTCCAACGACACTCATCAAGAATTTGAGGTGTGTCGTTCCACATGAGGATTAGTAGCTGAAGAATCCTTGCTTGGTCTTGCGGCCAAGTTTTCCTTCAGCCAATAATGCACGAAGTGTTTTTGCTGGAACAAAGTTTTCGTCTTTGAACTCTGCGTACAGCGCATCAAGGATGGATACTGAGGTGTCAAGTCCGACTAGGTCGAGCAGCGCGAATGGTCCCATTGGGAAATTGCAGCCACCTTTCATAGCTGTATCAATATCTTCCATGTTTGCCGTTCCGGCCTCCAGCATCTTGACCGCGTTATTGAGATATGGAAAGAGCAGAGCGTTGACAATGAATCCAGCGCGGTCAAGAACTTGAACTGGGTCTTTTTTACAAGCCGTCACAAATGCGTTTGCTTGAGCAATGGTTTCGTCGCTTGCAGTGATTGGTCGAATTACTTCTACAAGCGGCATGAGCACTGCAGGGTTAAAGAAGTGAATACCGCACACCTTGTCAGGACGATTTGTGGCCTCCGCCATTTTCACAACAGCAAGAGTGCTGGTGTTAGTTGCCAAAACTGCTTCAGGCTTAACGATTGCATCAAGTTCTTTGAACAATGCTTGTTTTGGAGCGAGTTCCTCAACAATTGATTCAATGACTAGATCACACGATGCAAGATCATTCAGTGAATCGGTGATGCGAATGTGCGAGAGCACTTCGTTTCGCTGATCAACAGTCATTTTTTCTTTAGCAACTTGTTTGTCAAGATTCTTTTCAATTGAGGAAAGCATCGAGTTCGCGCCATCGAGTGTGCGCGAGCGAACAATGACATCCATCCCAGCGCGTGCAACGACTTCAGCGAGTCCTGCCCCCATGATTCCGGATCCACATACGCCGACGAGCTGAATACTGTTGGTTGTCATGGATGAGAACCGTACTCACAATGAGGCGATGTTTACCAACCGGTAATCGCCCTGACTGCCGAGGTTTGCTGGGGTTCAGTAGGTTGAAGGCAATGATTTCTGAGCAAATCGCACGCGCCCTCGACCACCCCGACCGATTGGTGCAGATGGAGCGGGTACATAACTTCCGCGACCTCGGTGGGTATCCAACTGCCAGTGGGGCAACCACGAAGTGGCGCACGCTCTTTCGTGCAGATGGGCTGCATCGATTGCGAGCCGATTCAGATCTTGAGATCGTGGAGTCGCTTGGATTGAAATCTGTTATTGACCTGCGAACCAAGCGAGAACAGCGTGAACAGGGCATTTTCCCAATTAACGATATTGAGGTTGACTTTCATCACGTGTCCATCGTGGACGCAACCTGGTCAGATTCCAAGGAAACTCCTCAAATTGATGATCCTGTTGAGTTTTTAGTCTGGGGGTACCGCGATTTGTTGGAAGTTGGCTCCGACAAATTCGCACTCGCATTGCGAATTTTGAGCGATCGCGAAAATGTTCCAGCTGTCTTCCACTGCGCGGCTGGAAAAGATCGCACGGGTGTGCTCGCAGCGCTCATCTTGTCAACAGTTGGAGTTTCTGACGAATACATCTGTGCTGATTACGGTCTCACGAAGCGCGCAATTGAACGCACGATTGCTTGGGCTAAGGAGAACCACACCGATATGGCCAAGCGTTGGACCACGATTAACCCGGTGTATTTGGCTGCAGAGCCACAAGCCATGCGCGTGATCTTGAATGATTTGGTTTCTGTGCATGGTTCGGTCATCAATTATGTTCGTTCGCTCGGCGTGAGCGAAAGCGAAATTCAATCGCTAACTGCGTTGTTGCTTGATCAATAGGCACTTTTCACTAGTGATATGTTCGCATTGATGACTCAACAAGTGGTACTGCAGGGTGGTGGACCATTCATCGCCAATGATGTGCTTGATGCACAGATACTGCGTGAGCATCCTGGATATGTAGCCGTTCTGCCAACAGCCGAAGCATTTGAAAACCCCGATGATTTAGTGCAACTCAGTGTTGCATGGGCAAAGCGCCTAGGAATTACCACAAAACTGTGTGCTGTGTATTCCCGTGCAGATGCTCGAGAAGAGTCATTTGCAGCAATGATTACCCAATCCGCAGCGGTGTACGTCGTGGGCGACTCACCAATTCATCTGCGATCAACCTTGAAAGACACTGTGGTCTTTGATGCACTTACAGCACATCCATGTGTTGTTGCTGCTGCGGGAAGTGCAGCAGCAATGTGTGATCCAATGGTCGATCCCCGAGGAGGTGCTTTTGCGCTTGGCCTTGGTCTCGTGAGTGGCGTTGCAATAGTTACTGAATCAGAAAAATGGCCAGAGGAACGTTTGCAACGCACGTTGAGTTTGGCAAATACATCTGTTGCAGAAATTCCAACTGGGGCAGCGTTGATCCGTCAAAACGGAACATGGTCAAGTCATGGAGCAGTGGTCTTGCACGGCCCATTGCCAACTAGCTAAACGAAACGGTTCAGCTTTCGGTGATGACCACACTCACGATGGTGAGAGGTTCAAGTGGTGGAACGCCGTTTGCTGCTGGGTCGGGGTTTGATGCAGCGTTCAGCGCAGGCACTGTGGTGTCAAGTCCTTTGGTTACCTGACCGAACAGGGTGTAACTCGGAGGCAATGTCACACCTTGTTCGCCCGTAATGATGAAGAATTGGCTGCCATTGGTGTTTGGTCCTGAGTTAGCCATGGCGATAGAACCGAGTTTGTATTCGCCCGCTTGAGGTAATTCATCGGCGAATGAGTATCCAGGACCACCACTGCCCGTTGCAGTCGGGTCGCCACATTGCACTACGAAGTCTGGAATTGCTCGATGGCACTGGGTGTTGTCGAAATACTTGTAGCGCGCAAGCGTGATGAAACTGTTCACGGCAAGTGGCGCCTTGTTCTGGTCAAGTTCGATGGTGAATTCACCCTTATTCGTGGTGACTACCGCGGTGTATGACTTTCCGGATTCGAGGCAATTGCTCGGTGCTTTCTCAAACGTTGCCACACGGGTTTCACTGCCGTCAGTTGCGGGGCACGGGGTGTCACCGGTGATTGCACGTCCTTCAACTTGTGTTGGCGCAGTGGTGGCCAAGGTGGTGTCACTGGTGCTGGATGAATCTGAGTCACCTGAGACAGAAATGATAAGGGCAATACCTACTACGACGGCAACAAAAATGGCGGCACGAGTAGCGAGCTTGAGGGTGCGTTTACGCTGCTCTTGCTTAGCCATTTCGTCGAGTTTTTGGCGGCGGTTTTCTTTTTTGCGGTTGCGCTTGTCAGTTCCCATGATTTATGAAGGTTACTCGCGACCGAACTAGCGTAAAGAACCTGTGGCATTGATCGTTCAAAAATACGGTGGCACTTCGGTAGCCGACCCGGACCGCATGCGAAATGTGGCCAGGCATATCGCCGCTTTGCGTGCGCAAGGAACAGACGTTGTTGCCGTGGTGTCTGCGATGGGCAAGGCAACCGACAACTTGGTGGAACTTGCCCGCCAGGTATCAAGCAATCCGCAAGGCCGTGAAATGGACATGCTGCTTACAACAGGCGAGAGAATTTCAATGTCACTGCTGTGTATGGCTCTGCACGATGTTGGGTGTGATGCAATGAGTTTTACTGGAAGCCAAGTGGGAATCATCACTGACACTTCGCATACCAAGGCAAAAATTTTAGAAATTAAGGGTGATCGTGTTCGCGAAGCGTTGGCTGCAGGAAAGGTAGCTGTAGTTGCCGGATTTCAGGGTGTGAGTACAGAGCGTGAAATCACCACGCTGGGCCGTGGTGGAAGTGACACTACGGCGGTTGCGCTTGCTGCCGCCTTGAAGGCAGATGCATGCGAGATTTACACCGATGTCACAGGCGTATTTAGTGCCGATCCACGTTTGGTTCCACAAGCAAGAAAATTGAAAGAACTGAGTTTCGACGAAATGTTGGAAATGGCAGGCGCTGGAAGCAAAGTGCTTGCATTGCGCTCAGTTGAGTTCGCACGTAATCACAATGTGCCAATTCATGTGCGCTCGAGTTTTACTTGGGAAGATGGCACGTGGGTGCGAGGAATTGACGAAGAGAGGAAGCGAAAGATGGAAGAGCCAATTATTTCGGGAGTCGTTCACGATGTGGGCGAAGCAAAGATGACATTGCTCGGTGTGCCAGATCGCCCTGGTGTATCTGCACTGTTGTTTGAGTCTTTAGCTGCCGCAAATGTGAACGTTGACATGATCGTGCAAAACACATCCATTGACGGCTCAACCGACATTTCATTCACTTTGCCGGTCGGCGATATTAAGACTGCAGAACCAATTCTCAGAAAAGTCGGTGATGAAGTCGGTGCAACCGGAATCAACAAAGACGAAAACATTGTCAAGCTGTCACTCGTTGGCGCGGGGATGAAGTCCAGTCCTGGAATTGCAGCCAAAATGTTCCGTGTACTTGCAGACAATGGCGTGAACATTGAAATGATCTCCACCAGCACCATTCGCATTTCAGTTGTGGTTGAACGCTCACAATTAGAAAAAGCAGTGCGGGCATTGCATACAGCGTTTGATCTTGATAGTGGCGAAGATTATTCAGCTCCGCTTCCAGATCGCAAATAGCAACTAAGTTTGTCGGTGCAATGACACACGACAATTCACCTAAGTGGCGTGCCCAGTTCACACCCTGGAAAAGTGCAGGAAATCGAACAGAAACTGGAGTAACGGCTGACGAGGTAGTGCGTCAAACAGGCTGGGTTTTCAACAATGAAACCGGCTCTGATCTGACACTTGCAGAGTTCGTGCGTACCGGCGACGAAGAAGTTCGTAGGTACATGAATCAGTTTGGATTTAGTTCCGACACTTTGACAAACAAAACTTTGCTTGAAATTGGAAGTGGAATCGGTCGAATGACGGCAGCATTCACCAAACAGTGTTTTGCTGTAATTGCCGCCGATGTTGATGCAGCCTTTCTTGAGCGTTGCCATGAAACTGTCGGCAAGCACGGAGATGTAGCCAAATTGCGCACAATGCATGTTGCAGATGGACGCACTTTGAATCTCCCAGAGGGCTGTGTGGATATCGTGTTTTCATACATCACTCTGCAGCATTGTGAGAAAAACGATGCGCTATCTCTGACCACAGAGGCAATTCGAGTGGCACGTACGGGTGGAACATTGTTATTGAACTATCGCACCTGGGTGCGTGCAGACGCAGCTCTTTTGCCACTGGGTATTGCAATGCGACGGCTGTGGAGAATTCCTATCCTTGGCAAACGTCTTGCTGTGACGCGCTGGTCAACGCGACTGGGTTGGCAGGCAAATCGCTTAAGCCCGGACCAAGTGCTGGCTCATCTTTCTGCAAATTCACCAAAAGGGAAGCGACTTGCCAACATTGTCGTACATCACTCTGCAAAAACCACACGCAAGGTCAACACGCAAGATGTCACAGTGAAACCAATGAAGCGTGTAAATAAAAGTCATTGGTGGCTAACTGCAACTGTTGAAGGGATATGAACATGTCTGCGCATCGATTGTCTATTGACAATATTGAGCGTTCAGCACGCGTGATTGATCCAGTATTCACTGGAACTCCGCAGTACAACTGCGAACCGCTTTCGCAAGCTCTTGGTGCGGACATGGTGTTGAAGGTAGAGACCTTGAATCCAATTCGTAGCTTTAAGGGTCGCGGTGCAGATTTCTTCATGAGAGAAACCCGAGAAGTTTTTCGAAATCAAAACTTGGTCTGTGCAACTGCTGGCAACTTTGGACAAGCAATGGCCTATGTCTGCCGAAGTAATAGTCGACCACTCATTGTCTACAGCGCGACAAATGCGAACCCGTTAAAGATTGATCGCATGCGCTCGATGGGCGCTGAAGTGCGGCAAATGGGTGACAACTTTGATGCAGCAAAGGAGCACGCCAAAGCATTTTGCTCAGATACGGGTGCGCACTTTGTTGAAGATGGTCGAGATATTGCTATTTCGGAAGGTGCGGGATCTATTGCAGTTGAACTGTTGAATAACGGGTCATTTGATGCGGTACTGATACCTCTTGGAAATGGGGCATTAATCACGGGTATGGCCCGCTGGATTAAGCACGTTTCACCGAAAACACAGGTGATTGGGGTGTCCAGCACCACAGCTGACGCCATGCATGCCTCGTTCAAATCGGGATCGATTGTTGAACGCGAATCAGCGAACACTATTGCTGATGGAATCGCTGTTCGTACGCCTGTACCTGAGGCTGTTGCCGACATGTTGGGAATTGTTGATGACGTGATGTTGGTGTCTGACGAAGCACTGAAAGGTGCAATGAAAATGGTGTTTGACAAGGCAGGACTTGTTACCGAGCCGGCGGGAATTGCTGGAATTGCGGCAGTGCTTGAGCATCAGGCCTTGCGCGGGAAAAAACTCGCCTCAGTTATTTGTGGTAGCAACGTAACTACAGAGCAAGTGGAGATGTGGTTGCGTTAGTCTGATCGCCATGCATGTAGGAATAGTTGGCGCAACAGGAATGGTCGGAACAGTGATGCGACAGTTGCTTGCCGAGCGAAAATATCCTGTCACCACACTTCGTTTCTTTGCATCAGCCCGATCAGCGGGCTCAATTATTGAATGGAATGGTCAGCAAATTGTTGTCGAGGATGCAGCAGAAGCAGACCCGCATGGACTTGATGTTGTTTTGTTTTCTGCAGGTGCCACAACCTCGCGCGCACTTGCTGAAAAGTTTGCACATGCTGGCGCGATGGTCATTGACAACTCGTCGGCATGGCGCATGGATCCAGATGTTCCACTCATAGTTTCTGAAGTGAACCCAGAAGATGTCGAACTCGCAAAGAAGCGCATCATTGCAAACCCAAATTGCACCACGATGGCTGCAATGCCGGTATTGAAGCCGTTACATGCGGCTGCTGGTCTTGTGCGCATGGTTGCTAGTACATATCAAGCAGTAAGTGGTGGCGGAGTGTCGGGAGTAAGCGAACTTGAAGTTCAAGCGAAAGGCGCTGCGCCAACTGCAGAAGCATTGACATATGACGGCAAAGCCGTGACATTCCCAGAGCCAAAGAAGTTTGCACGCACCATCGCATTTAACGTGCTGCCTCTTGCTGGCTCCCTTGTAGATGATGGTTCTCGTGAAACCGACGAAGAGCAAAAGTTACGTAATGAAAGTCGCAAGATTTTGCACATTCCAAATTTGCGCGTATCGGGTACGTGTGTTCGAGTGCCAGTGTTCACTGGTCACTCGCTCAGTATCAACGTGGAGTTTGAGCGTTCGATTACCGTTGAGCAGGCCACAGAAATTCTGTCTACTGCTCCCGGAGTAGTGGTAGATGCAATTCCAACACCACTACTCGCAGCAGGCCAAGACCCAAGTTATGTAGGACGTATTCGTCAGGACGCTTCAGTTGACGGGAATAAAGGCTTGGTTCTGTTCATTTCGAGCGACAATTTACGCAAAGGCGCGGCATTAAACGCGCTACAAATTGCCGAACTACTCGTTAAATAACGAACTAGTCGTTAAATCCGGCCATCACGAGGTTTGGACGTTGTAGCCAGTTGTCTGCCGGGTAATTGGCATGACCATCTATGGCGTGAATGGTGTACGCGTGGCGAGGTTTTTCACTGGTGTTCGGTCCACTTAAGTGGGGAAGAGTTCCATTCAATAGCACCAAAGTTCCACGTTCTGCCTCAAGAGGTACGAGGCCCTCGGTCGGATACGGGGTTTCGTCGAACACTTCCATGTAACTGGCAGTGCGGTCAGCGTTTACTCGCGACCGTGATTTTACGGGAATCTTGTGT
>JALQWV010000057.1 GCA_023263465.1 Ilumatobacteraceae bacterium | reverse complement strand
CACCATCGCACATATGTTGAATTCACTGCGACATATTTCAACTACGGACTCAAATATGCGATCGGGAAAGTGGACTCCAACAATGGGTTCGCTTCTCGCAACAAAAACTGTTGGACTTATCGGTGTTGGCCGAATTGGCAGTGCAGTTGCCAAACTTGCACAGGCGTTTGGAGCGCGTGTCATCGGTTTTGATCCAGTAGTCAGTTCACACAACTCCGTTGAATTGCTCTCGCTCGACGAGGTGCTCAAACAGGCTGACATAGTGTCTTTACACGTACCAATCAATGATCAAACTCATCACATTCTGAATGCGAGCACCATTTCACGCATGAAGCCCGGATCGATCGTTGTAAATGTTTCACGTGGTGGTCTCATTGATGAGTCAGCACTTCACGATGCACTGAAATCTCAGCATTTGTCTGGTGCAGCGCTTGACTGTTTTGAGGACGAGCCATACTCGGGTCCATTACTTCAAATTCCTGGTGTCCACGTCACCGCGCATATGGGATCATATGCGCGTGAAACCCGTGATCGCATGGAAACTGAGGCAAGCACCAATTTGGTAAATGGACTTCGGAAGCGCGGATTGATCTAACCAATAGACTGAACGCATGATCGCCGCTCTCATGATCGGCCGTGCCGGCAGCACTGGTTTCCCAGGAAAGAACGTCTCGCTCGTGCTTGGGCGACCACTGTGTGAATACCCGTTGATGGCTGCATCTAGATCCATCAATGTTGATCGAATTTTCATCTCAACCGATTCTGATCAGATTCGCAAAATCGGCGAAAAGTACAACGCCACCCACATTGAGCGACCCGCTCACTTGGCGACCAGTACTGCTCTGTCTGATGATGTGTTTGTGCATGCCTTTGGCGTGATCAAGGAGACATTGGCCTCAGAGGGCCAGCATCTCGATTTTCTGGTCTTGCTGTTTGCTAACGCTGCAACGATCAAGACCGAGTTCATTGACCAGGGCATCGAAATGCTACGCAACGATCCAAAAATGGATGGTGCAGCAACTACTTCTATCTACAACATGTACAGCCCATTACGTGCACGAAAAATGGGATCAGATGGTTATCTCAAGCCGTTCGTTCCTTTTGAAGCCATCGGTGACCCATCAACATTTAACACCAGTCGCGACTCCCAAGGCGATGTGTATTACACCGACGGTTCAACGATTGTGATTCGCCCCCGCTCGCTCGAGAATATTTCTGAAGGACTACTTCCCCACAAATGGATGGGCCAACACATTGGATCCATTCCAAACTGGGGTGGTTGCGACGTTGACTATGAGTGGCAAGTACCGATCGTGGAGTTTTGGCTCAAGGCCCACGGTTTTTCGGAAGGCTCGTAGTAGCGCTTTGCGCTAAGGCTCCTCATGGGCGAACTTCGTATTGGTATTGCTGGTTACGGAGTAATTGGTAAACGTCGTCGTGGCTGTGTGGATGCCAATCCTTTCATGACCACCGTCGCAGTGTGCGATAAAAAGTTTGCCGACGACGGAACACTCGATGACGGAATTGCCTACTCACGAGAGTACGCAAAGCTGTTTAATCACGACTTAGATGCAGTTCTCGTGTGCATGAGTAACGACATGGCGGCTGAAATCACTATCGCCGCCTTAGAGCGCGGATTACATGTGTTCTGTGAAAAACCACCAGCGCGCAATATGGCCGAACTACTTGCTGTCGTTTCTGCCGAAAAAGCGCACCCTGAACTAAAGCTCATGTATGGCTTCAATCATCGATATCACGATTCGGTACAAGACGCTCTAAGGCTCATTAGGTCTGGTTCGCTTGGCAAAATCATCAACATGCGCGGTGTTTACGGCAAATCCAAACTCATCACTTTCGATCAAGCCGATTGGCGAGCAAAACGCGAGATGGCTGGTGGGGGTGTACTCCTTGACCAGGGCATCCACATGGTTGACCTCATGCGTTTATTCGCTGGTGAATTCACCGACGTCCATAGTTTTGTTTCAAACAGTCATTGGAACTACGACGTTGAAGATAACGCATACGCAATCATGCGAACCTCAAACGGTGTGGTTGCAATGCTCAATTCATCTGCCACGCAATGGCGCCACCAGTTTTCGCTTGACATCAACATGCAAAAAGGAAGCATCATTCTTCGTGGCATCTTGAGTGGGTCGAAAAGTTATGGTTCTGAAACCATGACCACCGTGTTTGCTAATCCTGATCGAGACAATGGCGATCCAAAAGAATCAACCCAGGAATACAGTTATGACCCTTCCTGGACAGCAGAAATTGATGCTTTTGCAGATGTCGTTCGCAATAACCTCCCAATTGAGAGTGGAACTTCACACGATGCACTTATGACAATGCAGCTCGTGCACAAAATTTACTACGCCGATCCAAAGTGGCGTGATAAGTATTCAATTCCTAATCCCGACTTCAACAATTAACACTGGAGCAAACATGAGCGGTGTGCAAAACAAAAAAGTTCTCATCACCGGAACATCAAGAGGTATCGGCCTTGCAATTGCTCAGGAGTTCCTCGGTCAAGGTGCTCAGGTATACGGCACGGCAACAACAAAAGCTGATCCCAAAGGGTTTTCTGGTTTTTGCACAGCAGATTTCTCAAAGCGCGAGGGCATTCAACAATGCGTGGATTTCGTTAATGAGGTTCGCCCAGACATCGTTATTAACAATGCAGGAATCAATGCACCTTCTTCGTTTGAGAATATTGATTCTGCAAAGTTTCTAGAAATACATCAGGTGAATGTTCTTGCGCCAATGGAAATTTGCCGCGCGGCGATCCCTCATATGGTCAGCAATAAATGGGGTCGAATCGTCAATATTTCATCAGTATGGAGCAAGATTTCCAAGGAGCATCGAGCCCCGTATTCGGCAAGCAAGTTTGCGCTCGATGGAATGACCTTGGCACTTGCGATCGAATACGCAAAGCACAATGTTTTGGCAAACTGTGTTGCACCAGGTTTCGTAGACACTGACATGACGCGGGGAATTCTGGGCGATGAAGGAATTAGCAAGTTGATGCAAATAGTGCCAATTGGTCGGCTTGCTCAGCCTGCGGAAATCGCAACGTTTGTTGTATGGCTGGCTAGCGAATCAAACACATACATCACTGGACAAAACATTGCGGTAGATGGCGGATTTACGCGTGCCTAGTTCAATATCAATACAGTCCCACAAGGGCATATACGAGGCTTACTTTGCCTCTGACTTATTGAATGACTCCTCCGTGCTCCTTGAAGGAGAACCACATTTCATTGTTGATAGCAATATCGCTCGCTTGTACTCGAAGCAGCTTCATAGGGTTCTCAGTCAACCAAATGTGATTCTTGTCGACGCCACCGAGCAGAACAAGAGCCTGGAGTCCGCTTCGCGAATCATCACTGAATTGGTTGCTCAGAAAACGAGACGCAATCATCACCTCGTTGCCATAGGCGGTGGAATCATTCAAGATTTGGTGTGTTTTATTGCAAGCACGCTTCTTCGTGGAATTTCGTGGCAACTGGTTCCCACGACACTTCTCGCACAAGCCGATTCGTGCATCGGTTCAAAAAGTTCCATCAACGTAGGTGATGCAAAAAACATTATTGGCACTTTTTATCCACCGACAAAGATATTTATTGACCAAAACTTCCTCCGAACTTTGCACCAAAATGAGATCCGCTCTGGAATTGGAGAGATTCTCAAGGTCCATGCAATCGACTCTGCCGAATCATTCAATAAGGTTGCGTCTTCGCTTGATTCAATGACACATGATTTGGATGCGTTGCAACCGTTTATCTATTCAGCACTCACCATCAAGAAGCGATATATCGAAGTTGATGAATTTGATGAGGGTGTTCGCAACATTTTCAACTTTGGCCACAGTTTCGGTCACGCAATTGAAAGTGCAACCAATTTTGAGGTTCCCCACGGAGTGGCTGTCACTATGGGTATGGATGTTGCCTGCCAAATTGCCACTGCACGTAACCTTCTGCCGATCAGCGCGTCAAACCGCATGCGAGCAGCGTTGAAACTGAACTACCTGCCATTTGTTGATGTCAAAATACCACTTGATGCTTCAATGAATGCGCTGTTAAAGGATAAAAAGAACAGCACCACGGAACTTGGCCTGATTCTTCCAGTAGGCGAAGAAGCAAAAATTGAAAAGGTAATGGTTCCGCCGAATGCTCAGTTTGTGGAGCAATTCCAAACTGCCTTAGGCGCTCTTGCTCGATGACGAATTCTGTTCGTATTGATGTCGCAGTAAGCCAGTCTCAAGTTCGCCCACACGTCGACTACACGATTCTTTGGGATGATTACTCCTCTCAAATAAATGTCATTTCTCTTCCGGCATATGTTGAACTCCATGCCGATCGACTGCGCCT
>JALQWV010000148.1 GCA_023263465.1 Ilumatobacteraceae bacterium | reverse complement strand
GTGTGTTCGTTGTGAGTAATTCACTTCGTTTACGCACTGCAAAACTTACGCCGCACACTGCGTTCGTTCACGCAACTCGATAATTGCCTTGCGTCGCCAAGTACGCACTGTGCGCACGCATACACCAGCTTCTGCTGCAATGTCTTCCACGGTTTCGCCACTACTTAAGCGCATGATTAGTTGAAGTGGAGCGGTGTGAATACCACGTCTCACTGCATCGTGAATAATTTGTGCAAGTTCGACCCTGGGTTCAATGGTGTCGTCTTCTTCAGCGACAAACTTTTCGTCTGCGTCATCGGTCCAGCTCTCAACTTCTAAACGCTTGAGACGAGCATTGCGTACGAATGCAAAGTATTCGGTATCACGAACCAGGTTTGAAGCGATTTTTGCTGGTCGGCGATCGACGGGGTACTGACGGATCAAGATCCATGCCTGTCCGAGAATTTCGTTGAACGCCGCATTGAATCCGCCGTCCACGATGTGTCCTCGACGCCCAGCAATAGCAATGAGTGGGGGAAGAATTCGTTGCAACACGATGCGAGCGGCAAGTTCATCGTGAGCTGCACGCTTTACGAGGGCAAAGAGGAACGCATCACAGTTCTCAAAACTGGTATCAATCCCGTATCCGGCACGAAGGAGAACTTCGTCAAGGTGTTTGACTGGACCGCCTGGCAAGTCCCATCGATTGATCACTCGCAAAGTGCGAGGCTGTGCGCAGATGGTTCCCCATTCTGCAACGAGTCTGCGTACGAGGGGCGCTGAACCTGCTGGGTGGGTGAGTGGTGGGTATTGATGAGTTGGTCGAGTTGTGGTCATGCTTGGGATCATGCGGAAAAGTCATCACCGCTGTCGTCACTAGAGCACTCACTGAAAGTCTCACCTCGTTGTAAAAACCCTGTAAGTATTGGGCTATGCGCATTACGTTGCCGTCAGGAACGCCAGCAGAAATCGACACATCGGTAGCAATTCCCAATATGGGTCTGGTGATTGCTCCTGATATTTTTGGACTTCGACCATTGTTTGCCGATTTGGTGTCTCGCTTGGCAAGTGAATGGCAGATGGCAGTGATTGCTGTCGAACCCTTTCCGGGCAAAGAGTTGTCAGCAGATGTAAATGAGCGCTTCGCAGAAATGTCCAAGCTGGACGACAACGTTCATCTGCGCGACCTCACTGAAGCTGCCGATGCGCTTTGTGTTGATCGTGTAGGGCTGGTCGGGTTTTGTATGGGTGGCATGTATTGCTTCAAGGCGGCACGAAGCAATCGTTTTGCAAAAATTTCATCTTTTTACGGAATGATTCACGTGCCTGAAGGATGGCAAAGCGCAACTCAAGGCGACCCGATGGAATATCTGTACGCGGGCTATCCGGAGCGAGTATTAGCAATTATCGGTGCACAAGACCCGTACACGCCACCAGAACACGTGACAGAGCTTTTCGAAAGTGGAGTGACGGTATGCGAGTATCCAAACGCAGTGCACGGCTTTGCACATGATGCAACACGTCCAGCCCATCGAGCTGAAGATGCCGCTGATGCCTTTGCTCGCACCCATGAATGGTTGCTCGCAGATTAATTAGCTAGCGCGAATTTCCATTCGATCGCGCATCAATATCTTGTAACGGCGATCATGTTGTTCCAACCATCCAAGACGAATGAAACTCGCAATGGCTTTGTTCACTCGCTCGCGTGAGGCACCCACCATTCCGGCAAGTTCTTCCTGCGTAACTGGTAAGACGAATTCGTTGTTTCCACTCGACAACTCAAGTAAGCGCTTTGCTGTTCGACCGGTGACATCGAGAAATACGCTGTCCGCAAGCACCTCGTCCATGATGCGCAAGCGGGTGGCGAGCAATTTGGTAACTCCCCACAACATGGTTGGGTTTGCTTGCATTTGTTCGCGCACAGGTGCATACGGAATGCGCAAGACCGAGCTTTGTTCAATGGCACGTGCCATTGCGCTGCGAGGTCCTTCGTCGAGCATGCCCAGTTCGCCAAATAAGTCTCCCGACTCCATAAGTGCGAGCATGCTCTCGCGGCTGTCGAGCGGTTTGTTGCCAATAGCAATGGCGATGCGTCCACTGAGCACGACAAACAGCGCATCAGGAGCATCTCCTTCGTTGAACAAAACATCACCTCGTTGGAGGTTTTGCATCTTTGCTTGAGCGCAAATCAGCGAAAGCACACCTGCTGGGGTGTCAGCAAAAAATGAGGTACTTGCAAGAATCTCTTCGTGTGTCATGCGAACTAAGACGGTACTACCCTAAATGAACGTGACAACCGCGCCGAATGAAATTGTTTGGACAATTGTGGTTGCCGCAGGTTCTGGCGCTCGTTTTGGTGGCCCAAAGCAGTTTTCAATACTTGGTGATCGCCGGGTTCTGGATTGGTCGGTGGAAACAGCCAGAGGTACGAGTGCAGGAGTCGTGGTAGTACTTCCGGCCGCCGATGCAGAACGTGAAGGCGGTGTCGCAGGCGGTGAAACCCGAAGCGAATCGGTGCGATGCGGACTTGCTGCTGTTCCTGCAGAGGCCACCATCATCTGTGTTCATGACGCTGCTCGACCATTTGCAAGTGCACACTTGTATCGCGAAGTCATTATGCAAGTACATTCCGGTGCCGATGGGGCAATTCCTGCTTTGCCGGTTACAGACACCATTAAGCAAGTGAATTCACAAAACATTGTTGTCGCCACTCCAGATCGATCGTCTCTAGTAGCGGTACAAACACCACAGGCTTTTCGGGCATCGGTACTGCGTTCGGCACACGCATCATCTCCCGAAGGCACAGATGATGCGACACTGGTAGAGGCGATGGGGAAGCAGGTTGTAGTTGTCGCCGGTGAGGCGATGAATCGCAAACTTACTGCGCCAGAAGATCTTGAGTGGGCGCGTGCAATGGCGCACACAGAGGCATAGGAGCACATCATGACGACACGTACACGTGTAGGACAAGGTTTTGACATACATCGTTTTGTTGACGGCCCAAGTGATCGTGTTTTGGTGTTGGGTGGAGTGAAATTTCCAAACGAAAAACCACTTGCAGGACATAGCGATGCAGACGTCATCGCACATGCGGCTGCTGATGCATTGCTCGGTGCAGCGTCACTTGGCGATATTGGAATGCATTTTCCTGACAGTGATCCTCAGTGGGCAGGAATAAATTCGCTCACCTTGCTTGCTCACGTAGCCAAGATTGTGCGTGATGCTGGCTATGAGATTGGCAATGTTGATTGCAGCATTGTGTGTGAGAAGCCAAAGATTGCTCCACATCGTGAATTGATGCAGACGTTACTTTCTGATGCTGCCGGTGCGACGATCACCGTAAAAGGTCGGCGGGCCGAAGGACTTGGAGCTTTAGGTCGAGAAGAAGGAATTGCCTGCTGGGCAGTTGCAGTCATTGAAAGGACGCAGGCATGAAACCACGAAGCTCAGGAGGTGGACGTGGGCCATCTCGCGGGGCACCACGAGGCACAAAGAAGCACCGTGGAGTCAAGCCGGCATCACGTGAACATGCTGGCCCGCGTGCGCCACGTCCAGACAAGCACAGCCTTGGTGGCTCCCAAGTTGAAGGACGTCAGGCTGTTCGCGAGCTCCTCATTGCGCGCAAACGCAAAGCCTATGAAATTTTGATTTCAAACGACCTTGATAAAAACGACATCATTGACGACATTATTGAGTTGGCAAATGATCAGCGAGTGCCAGTTCGCTATGTGCCGCGTAAAGAAATTGAACGCGAAGCACGTAGCGAAGCACCTCAAGGAATTATTGCGACTGCTGCAGGAATTCCTGAAGTAGAAATTGGCGACATTTTGAAGAATGCCTCAACATCCCGCAAACCGTTCTTTGTTGCCATTGATGGTGTTACCGACCCGGGCAACCTCGGAGCAATTTTGCGCTCGTGCGATGGGGCTGGTGTTGATGCAGTCGTACTTCCACGCCACCGCGCTGTGCATATCACACCAACTGCAGCCAAATCTGCGGCGGGTGCAGCCGAGTACGTTCCCATGTGCATTGTCGGCGGACTCCCGACGGCACTGAAGCAACTGAAAGATGCTGGAGTGTGGATTATTGGTCTACATGATTCCGCTGATAAGAACATTTTTGAAATGGGATCCCTTGCAACTGAATCTGTGTGCCTCGTACTTGGCGCAGAAGGTCCAGGATTGTCACGTTTGGTTCGTGAACGATGTGATCTATTGGTCAGTATTCCGATGTTGGGAGCCTTGTCGTCGCTCAATGTGTCGGCAGCTGCAGCATTAGCCACCTATGAAGTGGTAAGGGCACGCACAACGAAATAGCCAAACGCCCGTATCATTGAGGCGCTCAATGAATACGCCGGGTTAGCTCAG
>JALQWV010000170.1 GCA_023263465.1 Ilumatobacteraceae bacterium | reverse complement strand
ATTGCCTCGCGAAGTTCTGGCAAACCTGCTGCTGGTGTGTAGCGATGAAACTTTGGATCACGCGCGGCGCGTACTGCTGCTTCAACAATTCGTTCTGGCGTTGGGAAGTCTGGTTCGCCGGCACCAAATCCAATGACGTTCTCGCCTTTTGCCTTCAGCGCTTTGGCCTTGGCATCTACTGCCAATGTTGCCGATTCGGCGATGGCTGCAAGGCGTGCAGAAACACGGTTCTGGGGGTTTTGATGCGTGGTCACGCCTGCCATGCTTACACAGTGGAGTTGGCGGAAGCGAAAACAATCCTGGTTCTGGCATGAACGTCGATGATGTCTTAGACGCCGACTGGGAGGCCGTAGGAACCCTGCGCAACCCAGTTTTGGTGGTTGCTCTGCGTGGCTGGTTTGACGTGTGTGGCGTGGCAACCGGTGCGCTCGAGTGGGCCATTCAAGACCGCGCGGTAACTGTTGTGGCCTCGGTTGACCCTGACCCGTTTTTCGACTTCACCCAGGAACGCCCCGAAACGTTCATTGACGAAGACGGCGAACGGCTCATTCGCTGGCCCGAAAATGACTTCCTCATTGCACGGTTCCCCGAAGGTTCTCGTGATTTAGTCATTCTGTCTGGCGTGGAGCCACACCTGCACTGGGGAGTATTTGCTGACTGCATTGTGGAGTGCGCAAAACAACTTGGCTGTGAAGTCGTGGTCACGGTTGGCGCCGCTGCAGAGGGTGTGCCACACACTCGCTCACCACAAGTTGTAGGTAGCAGCAGCAATCAATCACTCGCCCGCCGGCTTGGCTTGTCGCGTCCGCAATATCAAGGACCAACCGGTGTTGTAGGTGTGATTCAAGAGCGTCTCGACCGCGAAGGAATCGCAGGAGTTTCATTACGTGTAGGCGTTCCGCATTACTTAACCAATGCACAACATCCAAAGTCCTCCGCAGCTTTGTTACGCCACCTGGAACACGTACTGGGTATTCCGACTAGTCATGGTGAAATGTACGAAGAGATTCAGCGTTGGGAAGAACTGCACGATGCTGCAGTAGAGGGCGACGATCAAACCGTCAGCTACCTCACGATGCTTGAAGACGAATACGACCGCCGTACGGAAGCAGAACTTCCATCAGCCGATGCCCTCGCGGAGGAATTTGAACAGTTCTTGCGCGAACAACAAGACGGCGACGACACATAAAAGAGATCCCCAAGGGGGCCTGATATATCTCTCAATTTATTTTGAGAGATATATGCTGAACGAATGGACAGCGTTCTAGACCGCGCAAGAATCTTTTCGGCTCTTGGCGACCCCCGAAGACTGGAGATTGTTGACGAACTGAGCATGTCGGATCGGACTCCTAACGAGCTCATTCAAAAGTTTGAGATTCCTTCGGCTCTTTTGGCACATCATCTAGATGTACTGGAAGGCGCTGGTCTGATACGACGCATCGCGTCGAGTGCAGACAAACGAAAACGATTTGTTCAAATTGTTCGCAAAAATCTGCCAATCATTCCGCAATTTGCCATTCCGAAATCGGTCATTTTTGTGTGCCGACAAAACTCGGCTCGCTCGCAATTGGCAGAAGCACTGTGGCGATTGCACCTTGGTCCAAATGTTGCAAGTGCGGGAACTTCACCGGCACGTGAAGTTCACCCATTGACACGAAAAATTGCAGCACTACACCAACTAGACGTTGACAATGCATCTCCTCGAAGGTTTGAACCATCAGCAATTAATGAACAAACAATTATCACTGTCTGCGATCAATCGTACGAAGAACTAAAGCCTCCATTTCGCCACTTCCACTGGTCAATTACCGACCCAGCAGAGGCCAACACTCTTGATGCATTTCAGCAAACCATTCACGATCTAAGCGAGCGCTTGCGGTCGCTTGTAAACACATAAACAGAAAAGGAGAATCCAGTGAGCCTGATAGAGCCAATTGAAGAAAACGAAATAATTCAACATGCAGTGACACAACTTGCGCGGAAATACGCAGGAAAATTTGACGAATCAACAATTACACCAATTGTTCGTGAAGCTTATGAAAGTTTTGCAGACGCAAAGGTGCGTACTTTCGTCGCAGTGTTCACTGCCCGATATGCAGACGACCGCTTGCGAGCTTTAGCCAAAGTGGAAGGCCTAATTACCGATGCTCCGCCATCAGTCTTGTTTGTCTGTGTCCACAATGCAGGCCGTTCGCAAATGGCCGCTGGATGGTTGCGTCATCTTTCGAAAGGAAAGATTGAGGTGTACTCGGGAGGATCTCTTCCGGGCAAAGATCTCAATGCAGCGGCTGTCGAGGCGATGCGTGAAGTTGGCATCGACATCGCTAACGAATTCCCCAAGCCATTTGCTGTTGAAATTGTGCAAGCCGCTGACGTGGTGATCACCATGGGGTGTGGCGATACCTGCCCGATATTTCCTGGCAAACGCTATGAAGACTGGGCCTTAACGGATCCCGCAGGTCTAGGTGTCGAGGCGGTACGTCCAATTCGCGACGACATCAAGAGACGAGTTGAAGATTTAATCGCTGACTTATCAATCAGTCTGAATTAAACCGAACATCTAAACAGTAAAAAGCCCCGGTCAAACGACCGGGGCTTTTCTGCGACCAAAGGTCTGTGTTAATTACTTGCTATTGATTTTTGCTGCCTGCGCAAGTGCTGCAGTCTTGATTGCTCCTGCGAGGGGTGCATATCCAAGAGCATCTGCTGCAGTTGGGCCGTAATCGTTGATCATCCACTTAGCAAAGTCAGCAACAACAGCGTTCTTCGCGCTCTTTGCTGTCTTGCCAAGCAGGTAGGTAACGGCAACTACCGGGTACGCAGTCTGATTCTTCGCCTGCTTGTAGTCAAAGGTCACGAAACCTTGTGCGTCAATTGTTGATCCAGCGATCATCGAAGCTGCTGCTGCTGCGGTTGGTGCGGTGTAGATGCCGGCAGCATTCTTAATGAGCGCTGACTGCATGCCCTTTGCTGCACGTGCCGAATCGGTAACAAATGAAACTTCGGTATATCCGATGGTTCCGTTGTTGTCTGCAATGTAGTTCGACACGTTTGCTGAACCGCTTTGACCCTGAAAGCGACTTCCAAAGGAAGCAACCTTTGATGATCCACCGGGAATTGCTGTGGTGAACGAGTCGTTTGTTGTCCAAGCTTCGTTGGCGTAGTTCTTCATAAAGTTGGTGAAGTTGTTGGTCGTTCCCGATCCGTCTGAGCGGTACACAACCGTGATGTCCTTGTCTGGCAAAGTGACACTTACGCGCTTGTACTTGGCAATGGTCTTGCCGTTGACTTTTACTTCATAGGTTGACTTGTCGTTCAAGCCCTTCACGTTTAATGCCAACTCACCTTTTGTACCAACTGTTGATGTTCCAATTGCTTTCTTCGTACCTGAGTCAATAACTTCAACCTTCTTGCCTTTTACCGACTTCAGTGTTGATGGAATCATTGACACGGTTACTTGTGCAGCGAATGGACCTACTGGCTGCCAGTGTGCTTGTGCGCCCTTCAAGTCACTCTTCTTCTGGCTGTTTGACCATGCCGGATTTGCGCGCATGTCAGCAGCAATGTTTGAGTCATTCCACTTGGTGATCAGACCAGCGAAAATTCCGTTCACCGTTGTCGAGCTGAGTGAAAGAGTTGCACCTTTGATTTCATCGAGGCGATATGCAACTGAAATTGCACCACCTACGTATGGCACGTACACCCAGTCGAACGAAGCTGCTTGTGCTGCAGTTACCGCTGAGTCTGAACCACCGAAATCGGTAAGACCCGCTTTGAAGTCTGACTTGCCTTTGGTTGAACCGCCACCTGGGTTTGCATAGGTGACGTTGTCGCCGGTTTTTGCGTTGTAGTTCACTGTCGCGTTTGCGAGGAAGTTTTGTGGGAATGTTGCACCTGAACCACTTGCGCTTTCTGCAAGTGCTACCGATGAAGTTGCAAGAGACGCAACGACTGAAACGCCGATTGCTGCAACAACTTTACGAATATTTCGCATGTGTATTTGATCCTTTGTTTGGGTCTTCTGACATTGAAGACAGTACAAAGGTGGACTTAAGGGAATATATCCCCTGTATAAACCCTCACTCAACGGAAGGTGAACAGTTGGTGAACGATCAGCCGAACTTGCCTTGCACGTAATCTGCGGTGCGCGAGTCGTTAGGCGTCGTAAACATTTTGCGGGTCTGATCAGCTTCGACCAAATAGCCCGGTCCGCCATCGGTGAGGAAAAATGCGCAGTAATCGCTGACACGACTTGCTTGTTGCATGTTGTGGGTCACGATCACCACGGTGATTTTCTCGGCCAATTCCTTGATGGTTTCTTCAATACGAAGC
>JALQWV010000124.1 GCA_023263465.1 Ilumatobacteraceae bacterium | reverse complement strand
AATCATGACCGCACGAGCACCAAGTGCCATCGCTTTCACCACATCGCTGCCACGACGAACTCCGCCATCAAGTAGTACCTCAATTTGTGAGCCAACCGCTTCGGCAACCGCGGGAAGCGCACGAATTGGCGCAGGTGTTCCGTCCAAATTGTTTCCACCATGATTAGAAACCGAGAGAGCAGTTGCGCCGAGGTCTACTACACGCTTTGCATCATCAATTCGACTCACCCCTTTCACCATGAACGGTCCACCCCACTGTTTACGCAACCACGCAATGTCTTCCCAAGTTGGAAGTGTTGTTTGCATCCATTCGTAGTACGCACCAAAGAAAGTTGGAGCATCTTCGCCGGGCTTTTGCATATTGGGTGCGGTGAGGTCTGGAATGCGACCAGTTTTTGCAAACGACCACAACCACTCGGGTTTTGCTAACACTTCAGGAGCAAGTTTGAGCATTGCCTTCAGATTGATCTTTTCGGGAATCCAAGGGCTTCCCCAGTCTCGACCATTCGAGAATGACCAATCAAGAGTGACAATCAGTCCTGTCGCACCTGCAGCACGAGCACGTTCCATGCGTTGGACCAGCGTGTCTTTGTCTCCACACCAATACATCTGAAACAGAGTTTGAGTATTGACTGCAGCGACTTCTTCGACCGATTTACTCGCAAAAGAGCTCAACCCCATTGGTATGCCGCGGTTCTGTGCAGCACGTGCGATGGCAACTTCGCCTTCAGGGTGAACTGCTTGCACACCGGTCGGCGAGATGATGACGGGCATTGACAGTTGTTGACCCATCACGCTCACGGCCATGTCGCGTTGACCAGAGAGTCCTGCAATGTGTGGAGCAAAACCCAATTGGTCGAATGAATCTAGGTTGTCGCGTGAAGATAGGCCCTTTTCAGAACCTGCAATGAGAGCGCCGTACACCGACTTCGGCAAGCGTTTTTGCGCGCGACGCTGAGCCTCGGCGACTGTTTCAAACCATGCATTTGCCATGCACGCATCCTATTTGACGATGCCGAGGCGAACCTCAGCGAAACCGCCTTACTAGGCGCTAATCAAGTTTGGGTTGACCATCTTTTCGCGTGGCAAACGGATGTCCAAGTAGGAGCGAATATTTGCGTCCATTGCCTCTGGAATGTGGCTTGGGTAATGGTTGTCCAAAATTTCGCGAACCTTCTTGTGGGCAACATCGTAAATTGCTGGTTTGCCCACTTCTTTCCACTCTTTTGAACTGAGACGGTCACCAATTGCTGGATAGAGGTATTCGCTCTGCATAATCCGCAGCGTCTGCTCAGCACCCAAATAGTGACCAGGACCATCAATGCACTGTGCACGCATAGTTTCAATTGACAACGATTCGTCTGTGACTTCAATGCCCTTGATCGTGCGCTGCACCGAACCAATCGTGTCGTTGTCGAGAATGATTCCCTCATACGAGTAACCCAACAAGCTTCCGTGCATACCTGCCGATTCGTAAATCAGGTTCATTCCGGAATTACCAACGAGAGCGTGATTGATTCCTTTTTCTGAACCTGACTGGGCATCAGGGAACTTCGAGTCGGAGATTCCCGAGGATGTTCCACCGGTGAGGTTGTAGAAGTGAGCCATCTGAGCACTTGCTGCTGAAAGCAACACTTGCTCTGGGCTGCCACCCGACATTGCACCTGAACGCAAGTCAGAAACAAAGCACCACAAACCAAAAATTGCTGGAGCGCCAGGCTTAATTGCGTTGACGTATGCAAGACCTGCAAGGCATTCAGCAACCTGCTGCACCAAAGCGCCAGCAATTGCTGCAGGCGCTGTTGCACCAGCCTGACCAGCCGACAGCAACAACACTGGCATTCCGGCATGAACTGCAACTTCGAGGCACTTGCATGCATCGCTTGCAAACTTGAGTGGAGGAACAACGAAGCAGTTGGACTGGCTGACGAACGGACGAGCGCGCCACTTGTCTTCACCGCCCGCGATTTCGTGCAACATCTTGAGTGAAGCTTCAAGGTGATCTGGATGCACCCACGACGTACCAACGTGCTTGGTAGTTCCGCTCACGCTCAGGTAACACGTATTGATATCCATTGCTGATGCTTCTGGAATGTCGCGGGGAACTACTGCTCGTTGATAGAAATGCAAGTGCTCCATCTTGTCCACGATGCGCGCGATGTCGTACGCATCTTGTGCTAACGACTCTCGATACTCGCCCGTTTCGTAGTCGGCGATGTACACAGCAGCGCCTGCTGTACCGAAATACGTGTTGGTGCCCCATGGCTCCATGTCGTACTTCGGGTCTTGGGCATAAAGCGGGAAATTACGACCAGCAATTTCAAGTGTGTGTTCAATAAGTGAACGCGGGAACAACAATCGACCATCTTCATCAAGCTTGCATCCCTTTGGCAAGAGGTACTCAAGCGTTGATGGAATGGCGTCGGCAATACCAATATTTTCCAGAACGTTGATCGCTGCCTCGTGAATCTTCAGTACTTCCGAGTCGGTAAGTGGCTTGTAACGACCTGCCGGCATGCCCGGGCGTACTGGTTTGATGTCATCGGTGAGCGGTGCTGCGCGCAGTGCATTACGAGCAGCGCGACCTCCGCGTCGAGCATTCGTTGATTCAGTCATGTTC
>JALQWV010000088.1 GCA_023263465.1 Ilumatobacteraceae bacterium | reverse complement strand
CACGAGTTCTCCTACCGCGTTTTTGCAGGTTGCAACCGGCAAACCTGCAGAGCACACTCCGGTGTGGTTCATGCGCCAAGCAGGAAGGAGCCTTCCTGAATATCGAGCAGTCCGTGGCGAAGGCAGCATTCTTGACGCCATCAAGCAACCGCGATTGGCTGCTGACATCACATTGCAGCCCGTAACTCGATACGGCGTTGATGCCGCAGTGTTATACAGCGACATCGTGGTTCCCGCACACGCAGTTGGCTTCGGAATTGACGTTGCGCCAGGAACTGGCCCCGTTGCGCAACACCCATTTCGCACCGTTGCGGACTTGCAGCGGCTTCGGCCCCTCAACCCCGATGCCGACACACCATATGTATTAGAAACCGTGCGCATGCTTGCATCGGAATTGAACGTGCCACTGCTTGCATTTGCCGGAGCACCATTTACTGTCGGCAGTTATCTCGTAGAAGGCAAACCGAGCCGCGATCACCTGATTACTAAACAGATGATGCGCGATGAGCCCGAGTTGTGGAATGCGCTCATGCAACGAATTGCAGAGCATTCAGTTGCGTCAATTGCCAGTCAACTCGATGCTGGTGCTAAAGCGTTTCAGTTGTTTGATTCATGGGCGGGAACGCTCACCCAAGAGGAGTACCGAGCCATGGTGCTGCCACATTCGGCTTATGTATTCGCGCAACTGGCAAAGTCGCACCCACATGCTCCTGGCATTCACTTTGGGCTCGGCTGCGATCACCTTTTGGAAATGATGAAACAAGCCGGACCGCGGATCATTGGTCTGGACTGGCGCACGTCAATTAGCGATGCACGCCGGCGACTGGGTGCGGACACCATCATTCAAGGAAACCTAAATCCCGAACTTGTACTTGGCGATGTTGCAACTGCACTCGCTGGCACAGACGCTGTGCTTGCCGACAACGGTGGCAACCCCGGGCATATTTTCAATCTCGGACACGGAGTGCAGCCGCCTACTAACCCCGACGTGCTCGCTGCAATAGTTGAACACGTTCACACCACAACGAAACGATAAACACATGAGCACCAAAACTGCCGTACTACTGATGGCTTACGGAACACCACGTAGCTCAGAAGAAATTCTTCCGTACTACACCGATATTCGACGTGGTCGACCACCAACAGAGGAACAACTGTCTGACCTCAAGTCTCGCTATGACGCAATCGGAGGTATCTCCCCACTTGCTGCACGCACCGAAGCACAGCGCGATGCATTGCAACAAGCACTAGACAACATCGCTCCTGGCAAATTTGATGTGCAACTGGGGCTAAAGCACGCGCACCCCATGATTGAAGAAACAGTGGACAACATCGCGCGCCAAGGAATAGAAAACATCATTGCGCTCGTTCTTGCACCGCATTACTCGTCATATTCAATTGGTCAATACGTTGGACGTGCTCAAGCCGCTGCCGAGCCTCACGGCATTCGCGTCATTGGCGTTGAGTCCTGGGCAATCGAACCTGCATTCATTGACTTTCTTGCAGCAGACATGGCAATAAAAAAGGCTGCTATGCCAGAACGAACTCGCGTGTTGTTCACCGCCCATTCATTGCCACAACGCATTATTGATGGTGGTGACCCGTACCCACACGAACTTCATGCAACAGCCACTGCTGTTGCGAACAAACTCGGACTAGTGGAAGGCGACGACTGGGCAATTGCTTGGCAGTCAGCCGGTAGAACTCCAGAGCCGTGGATTGGCCCTGACATTCTTGATGTCATTGACTCCATTGCCGCTGGTAAACAAGCAGACGGCGTGTTAGTAAGCGCATGCGGATTCGTTGCCGACCATCTTGAAGTTCTATACGACCTCGATATTGAAGCCAAGCATCGATCCGATCATCACGGACTCAAGTTTGACCGCACTACCTGCGTCAATGACGATGCAACGGTCATGGATGCACTCGCCAAACGGGTACTCTCCGCCTCACAATCATGAACGACAAACATGTTGTCGTTGTTGGTGCCGGCATCACTGGTCTTGCTGCGGCCTTACGCATTCTGAGTGAACCAAACCCACCTCGCGTCACCATCTTTGAATCACGCAACCGCGTTGGAGGTGTAATTCACGCTTCTCCATTTGCGGGTATTGCATCACTTGACGAGTCGGCCGATGCATTTCTCACTCGAACACCTTCTGCAATGGACGTGATTAAACAAGTTGGTTTGGGAGATGCGCTCACGTCGCCAGCAACTGGCGAGGCATACATCTGGCGAAACGAAATGCACCCCATTCCTCATGGAACCCTGCTCGGCGTTCCCGGATCCCTTCGCACTGCATGGTCAACACCCATTCTCAGCACGACAGGAAAACTACGAGCCTCACTTGAGCCGTTGATTCCACGCCGCGTTGGCAGGAACACCGACAACCTCGGTGCAGCCATGCGCGCACGCTGCGGTGGTCAGGTTCTAGAGCGAATCATTGATCCACTCGTTGGAAGCATTTATGCAACTGACACCGATTCATTCAGTGTCAAGGGCATGCCACAAATTGCCGACTTACTTGCGCAACCGCGCAGCCTGATGAGTTCGGTGAAAGAATCGTTAGCCAAGCGCGTTGCAAGTGGACCAATTTTTGCCGCACCACTCGCAGGCATGCATGTATTCACCACGTCGATTGCTGAACGTATCCGTCAACTCGGTGGAGTCATTGAACTATCTGCACCCGTGCGCGCAATTGAACAACCAAAACGGGGGCAGTACTTCATCCAGACCGATGATGGAACGGTGCTCTGTGATGCAGTCGTTCTGGCATCTCCTGCGCAACACAGCGCAACACTTGTCCAGTCGCTCAGCACGGATGCGGCCGCGCGACTAGCCGCTCGCGAACATGCATCGGTGGTCATGATTGCACTTACCGTTCCGCGCAGTGTGTGGCCACAGCACCTCACCGGTAGCGGATATTTAGTGCCAAAGCCCAATCAAATTGCCGTCACCGCGGTGTCGTTCGCTTCCAACAAGTGGTCGCATATACACACCGCCGACAACTCCATGGTGTTGCGTGTCTCACTTGGCCGTGATGGCATGCCCATGCATCACCTTGATGACGACACGTTGTTGAAGCTGGCGCTTGCCGACCTCTATTGGCACTTAGGTATTGATTTCGCTCCAACTGATGTACGCATTACGCGCTGGGTCGATTCATTTCCGCAATACCGACCAGGGCATTTCGAAGAAGTTAATCAACTTGAACATATTTTTGATGTGTCGGCTCCTGGCGTGGTGTTTGCGGGTGCGAGTTACCGCGGCATTGGCATTCCTTCGTGCATTGCTGATGCACATCGTGCAGCAGCACGCATACTTGCCAAGATTGACGCATGACCCCGACCAGTAATCGAGCACGAAATTTCGTTGCGCTCGGCTCGGGCGCACTTGTTGCATTCAGCCTCCCGCCGTGGGGCTGGTGGCCGCTTGCAATTATTGGCATTGCGATTTTTGCGCGAATTACCACCAGCGGAGTCCTGCGAAAACGAACTCAGTTTTTACTCGGCACCATTTTTGCATTCGGCTGGTTTGCGCCAGGCATGTGCTGGATGTGGTTCCTCACTCCGCCCGGCTACATCATCGCCGTAATCCTGTTTGCGACATTCCATGGCATTGCATCAGTTGTTGGATCGCGAAGCATGTATCCACTCGTGGCACTTCCACTTGCCCACGCATTGGCTGAGACATTCCGTTTCTCATTTCCGTTCGGCGGTGTTCCACTTGCATCACTTGCCATCTCGCAATCCGCATCGCCACTCGTTGGCATTGTGCGCATAGGCGGACCACTACTCCTCACCTTTTGCG
>JALQWV010000021.1 GCA_023263465.1 Ilumatobacteraceae bacterium | reverse complement strand
GTACGGTCGCTGAATCTCGAAGATCAGGTGAGTGTGGTCTGTGCCGACATTGAGCGATTCGCACAGCAACCCGAAACCAAACAGTCCTTTGATGCTGCTTGTGCCAGAGGGTTTGGCCCTCCCGAATTCACGCTCAAATGGTCGGCGAGACTTGTAAAGGCAGGGGGAGTAATCGTGGTGTCCGAACCCCCGCTCGGCTCCCCTGATCGCTGGAAAGACATTGACCTTCATTCCCTTGGTGTGACCACCCCAACTCGCCTTGGTCCGGTCGCAATGTTCCACGTGGAACATTTGTAATCCGACCGAAACCCACCAACCCGATGTTCCACGTGGAACATCTTGGGGCGACATCCCCCCAACTCGCCCAATTACACGGTATTCTTGCCTGACGATGAATGAGCCAGGTACTCACCACACTGGTCCTTACCCCACCCCACGGATCATTGCCATGGCAAACCAAAAAGGCGGGGTTGGTAAGACCACCACCACGATCAACCTCGGCGCCTGCCTTGCAGAGCAAGGGTACCGAGTGCTGTTAATTGACCTTGATCCTCAAGGAAATGCGTCGACAGGACTAGGCCTCAACACTCGCGACATGGAAACCAGCGTGTATGACGTGCTTTTACACGAGACTCCGCTTGAAGACTGTTTGGCGCCTACCGCGGTGAAGAATTTGTTTGTTGCCCCATCCAACCTGGATCTCGCAGGTGCAGAAATCGAGCTGGTTCCGGCGATGGGTCGCGAAACCAGGCTAAAAAAGGCGATTGACGCGATCATTGACCAGTTTGACTATGTCCTCATCGACTGCCCCCCATCCCTGGGCCTCCTCACAGTGAATGGACTTACCGCAGCCAAAGAAGTGATCGTGCCAATCCAGTGCCAGTACTACGCACTTGAAGGCTTGGGTCAATTACTTCGAAACGTTGATCTAGTGAGCAAAAATCTGAACCCTGGACTTGGAGTGAGCCGAATCATCTGCACCATGTTTGACACCAGAACAAAGCTGTCTGGTGATGTAGTAAGTGAAGTTCGCGAACACTTTGGGGACAAAGTGTGTCAGGCGGTAATTCCACACAATGTTCGTTTGGCCGAAGCCCCGTCTCATGGCAAGCCAATCACCACATTTGACCCCAATTCAACAGGGGCAAAGGCATATCGAGCAGTTGCATTGGAGGTGAGTGGTGGCGCGCAAGTCGGGACTAGGTAGAGGATTAGACGCACTTATTCCAACAGGATCAGTGGTGGCTCCTCCGCGAGATGGCGGTGGTTCAGGTACAGGACTTCAGGAAATTTCGGTTGCTGCAATTGATCCGAACCCCAACCAGCCACGCAGTCACTTCGACGAAGATGCACTGGCAGAACTCTCGGCCTCAATAAAAGCCATTGGCCTGCTCCAACCTGTTTTGGTTCGTCCGTCAGCAACACCAGACCGCTTTGAACTGATAGCAGGCGAACGACGTTGGCGTGCATCAAAACGTGCGGGCCTGTCAACCATCCCTGCGATTGTTCGTGTTACCGACGATGTTTCATCTGTTGAGCAGGCATTGGTGGAAAACCTTCACCGCCAAGACCTCACTCCACTAGAAGAGGCCGCCGCCTATCAACAGTTATTGGAAGATTTCTCCATGACCCATGAGCAGGTTGCAACCAAAGTTGGTAAGAGTCGCTCAGCAATCACCAACTCGTTGCGTTTATTGTCACTTCCACCGACAATTCAGCAGTTTCTTGCCGATGGCAGGCTCTCTGCTGGACACGCAAAGGCGTTATTGGGTACACCAGATCGTGCACTTCAAGAGTCACTTGCTCGCATTGCTGTTGATCAAGCACTCACTGTTCGGGGTGTTGAAGAAGCCGTTCGAAACGCCATGAACCCTGGTGCACCAACACCAATCACCCCAGCGAAACCAGGCGCAACCGGCACCCGATCTGCCACACCGTCTATTGGCAAGGGCTCTACGGTAAAAGAACCCGGCCTTCATGAGCTTGAAGATTTGCTGTCAGAACACCTTGCCACTCCTGTCACCGTGACGTTGTCTGGGAAGCATGGAAAAATGGTGGTCGAGTTTGCCGACCTTGAAGACCTGGAGCGTATTTACCGCTTAATGACCGAAGGTCCAGATAGCGACGAATAATCACCCATCATTCTTGGGTTGAGGTTGACCGTCAAGACCAACTTGAGGTTGCGCACAGTATGTGAATAAACCTGTGGATAACTATCCGATTGGTCGTTCACACCACTGAATTATGGCGTCAGACAGTGGACCAGCGAGTCCGACTGCTGCAGTGTGGTCAAGATCGGGTCCAACAGAGCACATGACGGCCGGCATTCGTGTTTCACGGAGAACAGGCAACTGCATTCCGCGTGTTTCGAGTGGTGCGAGTCCACTGGAACGACGAACAAAGTCCTCGCACAGTTCGGCTGCGAGTTTCCCTCCGGCGGAGGTAAACGAATCAGTCTTGTAGTACGCGAACTGAACCCCAGAGTCGGGATTTGATGACACCCCAACGTACAAATCGGCCTCAAATGAGTTTGCTGTTCGCGCATGAGCATGCGGGTCAGCGTTCTCCACGGTCACCACGTCATCACCCCGTGTGCGAAGTTCGCGCACGAGCAGTCGAGTAAGTCGGGTGTGTGTTCCAAAACACCCAACAACAATTCTTGGCCTTCCTGATTTTTCCGCCGACGCGAGCAAAGTTTCATATTCACGTACTGTCACAATTCCCGGACCCTCACCACTTTGACTACGTGTTCGTTCAAGTGCGCGAATGGTGTTTACACCACAAATACCGTCGGCGGTGATGCCGTAATTCTGTTGAAATTCGGTAAGCGCCCTCAATGTGTTCGGACCAAAAATTCCGTCCGCCCGACCGCAGTCAAAACCAAGTTTTGCCAACACGGTTTGCATGGAGCGAACATCATCACCGCGCATGTGAGGCGATGTGAGATATAACAAACGCGACCCAAGAACCCACGACGATTCAACAAGTACAGACCATGTGACGTGGTCACACACTCCTGTTGATGGCAGTCCACGCAGTTGTTGAAACTGTTCAACAGCTAATGATGTATTGCTGCAATACACGCCTTCAGAAAACTCAAGGTCACCAAATGCTCCACTCGCATGAAGTCGGCGTTGAAGGTCAAGTACGGCGTTGCCGGAACTGCCTCGATCTAGAGGGAAGCTGGAAGAAATTCTGCAAGCTCCTGTAGCAATTTGCCTTTACCTTGTGCTCCAACAAGACGCTTTGCTGCTTCACCTTTGTTGAACACAATCAAGGTTGGAATGCTCATGACATTAAATCGCATTGCAATGTCGCCGTAGTCATCAACATTGAGTTTTGCAATGGTGATTTTTCCGGCTTGCTCAGTTGCAATTTCTGCAAGCACAGGAGCAATAGCTTTACATGGACCACACCATTCGGCCCAAAAGTCCACCAAAATCGGGGTATCTGAACTACGAATAGTTTCATCAAAATTCGCAGATGTGAGAGTGGTAATCGATTGCGCCATAACAAACCCTTCGTTTACGTGTAATGCAATAGTACTGATTTCAACGCACGTTTAAGCGAAATTATTCCACCTGTGACTTATGCGTGTTGGTGTTCGAGCCAACGTTCACAATCAATTGCTGCCATACATCCAGAACCTGCAGCAGTGATTGCTTGTCGATATGTGTGATCTTGGACGTCTCCGCAAGCGAACACGCCGTCAATGTTGGTGTAAGTAGACCCTGGACGAGTAACAAGGTAACCAGAGTCCTCCATATCAAGAATGCCTGTAAAGAGATCTGTGTTGGGGCGATGTCCAATTGCAATGAACAACCCAGTCACTCCAAGTTCGCTTGTTGCTCCAGTTTGAGTATCGGTCAACTGAACTCCAGAAACCTTGTCATCGCCATGAATTTTTGACACTGTTGAATTCCAGATAATTGAAATCTTTTCGTTTTGAAACGCACGGTCCTGCATGATCTTTGATGCGCGCAACACATCGCGTCGAACAATCAAATGCACCTTGGATGCAAATTTCGTTAAAAATTGTGCCTCCTCTAACGCAGAGTCACCACCACCTACAACTGCAATTTCTTGACCCCTAAAGAAGAACCCGTCACACGTGGCACACGTGGACAACCCATGACCGATCAAGCGTGATTCTTCGGGAAGTCCAAGCATGAGGGACTGTGCACCGGTGCTTACGATCACGCTGTCCGCCGTGTATTCGGTGTCTCGAACCCAGGCGCGAAACGG
>JALQWV010000163.1 GCA_023263465.1 Ilumatobacteraceae bacterium | reverse complement strand
CCGACCCGTCCTCGCCGGCGGCCGTTGGGTCTGCGCAATTCAGCGTAGTTAGGCGTGGATTTGAACAAGAGGAAGTACGTGACTTACTGCGCGGCGTTTCCGCAGAACTGGCCCGATTGCAGGAGCGCGAACGCTTTTTAGAAAGCGAGCTTCGTGCAATGCAAACCCGTGGGCTTTCTTCGCCTGGCGCATTGGACGAAGAAATGGTGACCGCACTTCTTGGCGAGGAAACTGCTCGAGTACTTACCTCTGCTCGCGAGGCTGCAAAACAGCAAATTGCACGTGCAGCAGAAACAGCAGAGCGTTTAGTGCGTGAGGCAAGTTCTGATGCCGCACGTATTCGCCAAGAGGCTGAAATTGAAGCTTCACGCAAGCGAAACGATGCGGTAGCGGATGTTGAGGCCGAAATTGAACTTGCCAAACAGCAAGGTCGTGAAATGGTTACTGAAGCTCGTGAGTATCGCGAGAAAGTACTTAGTGAATTGGCGCGCCGTCGTGAGTTGGCACGCGAACAAATTGAACATCTCATTCATGACCGCGATCGTTTAGTGGCTGCTTTTGATCGGGCACGTCTTGCAGCCAATGATGTCGTAGGTGATTTGACAGAGTTTGATGAGCTGTCTGAAGAAGTTGCACGAATCAGTGGACTCAACACGCCCGTCGATGCAACAGCCCCAATCTTTTTTGATTACACCAAAGAGCCTGATGCAATTCCACAATCCTCAGAATCCATTGAAGGCGAAAAGGTGGTTGGCGTAATTGCTGAATCCATTGATTCGGTAACTGTTGAGACTGAAGAAATCCTTGAAGTTGAAGAAACGATCGTGGTTGAGGAAGTAATTGAAGAGGTTCCGGATGCCGTAGTTGTCGCTATGCAAGATGCTCCTACTGGGATGTCCGAACATCCATCGTCAGAGCCACCAGCCGAAGAGCACATTGCTGAAGTGGTCCAATTGTTTGGCAAAAAGCGCAAAGAAGTCGAGGCTCCACAGGTACCAAGCGAAGCAGTAAAGCCAGTTGTTGAGGAGGTAGAACCTGTAAGAGCAAAGAAAGAGCCAGCCTCTTCACATCCACAAAAGAAATCAGTGGATGACCTGTTTGCTCGTCTCAAGCAGACAAACACCGCAGAGGTTGCGCGAACCACCAAGCCCAAAGTGGTCGTTCCCAAGGTAGATCAAGGTGTTTTTGACCATCGCGACGAAGTTCTTGAACCGATCATGGTGTTAATTACGCGAAAAATGAAGCGGGTATTGGCTGACGAAGAAAACTCAATGCTTACCTATCTGCAAGGCAAGAAATCAGTAGTTGCGTTAGAGAAAGTTTTGCCTTCGGCTGACGAACACCTACAGATGTATGTGGACGCACTTTCAGAAGACATTATTTCAGCTGCTATGGCTGGTGCTCAAAGTTTGTCAAAAAGTTTGAAAGCAGATTTGCGCAAGCGTGTCACTCGCAGCGCAGTGATGCAAGTTGTTTCACGAACAATAGACGAATCAACCATTCGACCTTTGCGCGAGAAGATTCAGCGTGCAGTTGAACAAAGTAACGGTGACAAAGACGAAATGTCAAACCTAATTCGCAGTGTGTATCGCGAAATGAAATTGCAACGAGTTGAGCAACAAGTTTCAGATATCGCTCGCATGGCGTATAGCCGTGGTGCTTATTTGGTGTTAGACCAAGGAACACCAGTGTGTTGGATGGTCGACCCAAACGGTCCAAGTTGTGCGGATGCTGAAGACAATTCGTTGGCAGGGTCAACAGACCTTGGTAGCGAATTCCCAACGGGGCATATTCATCCGACTGCACACGCCGGATGCCGATGCCTTATTGCGCCAATAGGCGACTAATCTCCTCTGCGTGCGCATCCCTTCAGACTTACCCCCACGACGTCCGCGTAACCCTAAAGGCGGATTTCGCTTAAAGCGCCCAGGTCGTGGTCGCATAGTTGCAACTGCAGTTATTGGACTGATCGTTGTTTTATTTCTATCTGCGCGGAGCATTTCAGGTTTCTATGTTGACGCCTTATGGTTCGGTTCACTTGACCGCACCGATGTGTTTTGGGGAACGCTTGGTGTAAAGGCTTTGTTGGGCTTGGTGTTTGTAGCGGCTTTCGCAGTCTTAATGCTGGTTAATGGTTGGCTCGCTGATCGGATCGCACCAGAGTCAATTGCGCCATCTCCAGAAGAAAAAGCACTTGCCGGTTACCGACATTTGGTTGGTGGCAAACAGTGGATCGTAAGATCAGTTCTTTCAGTGGTACTTGGACTCATGGTCGGACTGCCCGCAATGACGCAGTGGCAGGAGTGGTTGTTGTTTAGGAACCACCAGTCTTTTGGAATTAAAGAACCTTTGTTCAATCAGGACATCAGTTTCTACGTATTCCGATTGCCGTTTGCCGAATTTGTTGTGAATTGGCTATTTGGAGCGCTTGTGCTCATCACCATTGTCACGGCCGCGATTCATTACCTCAACGGTGGAATTCGCTTGCAGGTTCAGGGTCGCAAAGTTACGCCTCAGGCAAAAGCGCATTTATCCGTGCTGTTTGCGGGACTTGCCATCATTAGGGCTGCAAGTTATTGGTTATCGCGTTTTTCACTTACTAGTTCAAATCGGGGCGTTGTTCAAGGTGCCACATACACCGATGTGAATGCTCAATTGCCGGCAATCAACTTGATGATCCTGGTGTCATTCGCAGTTGCGGCATTGTTCTTGTGGAATGTTCGACAAAAGGGTTGGAGAATTCCAGTACTTGCAACTTTGATGTGGATGCTGGTCGCAGTCGTCGCGGGAACTATCTATCCCGCAGTAATTCAACGCTTTTCAGTTCAGCCAAACGTAAGCACGAAAGAACTTCCATATATTGAGCACAACTTGGTTGCGACGAAAGCAGCATTCAATATTGATGCAGTTGCACAGGAGTCTCTGACGTTTGGCCCGATCAGCGCAACCGATGTTTCAGCAAATGAGACCCCGCTCCGCGATGTCCGCCAGCTAGATCCATTGGAAATGCGCGATCGTTTCGCCTTGGATGAAGGAAAGACATCGTTCTATGCAATTCGCGACCTAGACGTTGACCGGTACGTCATTGATGGTCGATTGCAACAAGTAATCCTCGGGGCACGAGAACTCAATACTGACGGTATTCCAAACCGCACATGGGTTTCGCGTCACTTGATATACACGCATGGCTGCGGGCTTGTTGCCGCACCGGCAAGTCGTGTCACCACTGATGGTCGTCCGACTTACATCGATCTTGGAGTAAAAACTCCACAGCTGTATGTAGGCGAAGGGCTAGAAGGATATTCAATAGTTGGAACCAATCAAATTGAACAAGCCTGTCCTGACACGAAAGCAACTTCATACACGGGAACTGGTGGAGTAAAACTTTCATCGTCTGTTCGGCGAGTTGCGTTTGCATTGAACTTTAGTGAGTTCAATCTGTTTGGCTCAAATCTCATTTCGACTGATTCGCGCATCATGTGGATTCGCAATGTGAAAGAGCGAGTACAAAAGATTGCTCCTTTTTTCAACTACGACGCTGATCCTTATCCAGCAGTAGTTGATGGGAAAGTGGTATGGATCCTTGATGCGTTTACGACTACCAGCCGTTACCCGAACTCGCAAACAGCAAATACCGATCAGTTGCCTGCTGGATCGGGTCTCAATACAACATTCAATTATGTTCGCAATAGCGTGAAAGTAGTTGTGGATGCATATTCTGGCGAAGCAACGTTTTACCAAGTGGACGCAAACGATCCAATTGCAAATACCTGGGGCAAAGTATTTCCAAAACTGCTCACGCCGGTTTCAGAAGCTTCAACGGATTTGATAGCCCACTTCCGCTACCCAGAAGACCTGTTCCGAGTGCAAACCAACATGTATGGTCGCTATCAATTCAATGATCCAACGCTGTTTTTTAATCGTGATGCGGCGTGGAGCGTTGCTCAAGCCCCGCCGGGTGAGCCCGAAGCATCAACGGGAGTAATTGGCGCAGTTGATCCTGCGTTAACACCCGATTTGATCAATGTGCAAGATGCAAACGTTGCTCGATTTGAGCCGTATTTCACCATCTTCCATGCACCTGGAGCAACCGAAACTAATGGCGTGTTTTCGATGCTCCGCCCTTTTGTTCCATTCTCTTCAGATAATGCGCGTAAAGAATTACGCGCACTCATGGTTGTATCAAGTGATCCTCGAACTTATGGCGAGTTGAAGGTGTACACCGTTAGTGAGCCATTGCCAGAAGGTCCTGCAACAGTCGCCGCAGAATTTGGTAGTGATCCAACGGTTTCTCAGCAAGTAACACTGCTTGATCAGCGTGGGTCCCGAGTGGTATTCGGCGATCTGCAAATGGTGCCTGTTGCAAAGGGATTGGTCTATGTTCGACCGCTCTTTGTTCGACCTGATGATGCATCTGCTCGTCAAGTGTTCGTGCGAAAAATCCTTGCGTCTTATAACAACAAGGTGGTGATTGCAGACGATTTAACAACGGCAATCACCAGATTGTTCCCTGGATACACGGGTTCACTCGGTGATCGAGTTGGCGAAAGTCAGGTTCCCACACCAGATGCGACTACTCCAGATACCAGTGGAACAACGGCGACCACGGTGCCAAGCAGTGTTCCTTCCGGTGCACAGACCGCACCGGATTTATTGGCACAAGCCGAAACATTGTTTGACCAAGCAGATGCTGCATTGGCACAAACACCACCAGATTTTGCAACGTATCAATTGAAGTTGTCACAAGCGCGAGAACTTGTGAGACAAGCACTGCAGATTATCGGTAACTAATCGCTACCGAGATTCACGAATAATCTCCGCAAGCATTGCAAGGTCTTGACGGAAAGCAATTTCGTAACGGGCTTGCTCGTTAGCAATCCTTGTTTGGTTAATACGGAGTTGCTCTACAGCGGCGAGTGATGCAGGATCTTCCTGTTTTTCAAGAAGTGCTTGAATTTCATTTCCTAATTCATGCAACTGATTTGACATTTCGGCGTTTGAAGCAGAGAGGCGACCATCAAACACCGTAAGGCGTTGCTCAAGAGTGTTTATTGCAGCGGATATAAGCGACAGTTCGTTGGTACGTTTGGTGACTTCTGAACGAAGTGATTGCAGTTCTGTGCGAAGTTCATCAAGATCACTTACGGTTGCTTTTGGAGTTCGAGCGAAAAGTGCCATGGTGGGTGTGGTGATGCAGGTGTTTTTTGGGAAAGGTTGCTATCTCTATGGTGTGCTCGCTACCGTACAACTTCTACGACGCGGGGTGGAGCAGTCCGGTAGCTCGTCGGGCTCATAACCCG
>JALQWV010000138.1 GCA_023263465.1 Ilumatobacteraceae bacterium | reverse complement strand
GTCGTCATCAAGCAGGGCTCCGGAGGCGTGTTGTTCCACGAGGCATGTGGACACGGACTCGAAGCCGACCTTGTTGGCAAAGGATCCAGCGTGTATCGCGGAAAAATGGGCGAACTAGTTGCTTCACCGTTAGTCACCGTGATCGACGACGGAACCATGGTGGGAGAGTGGGGTGCAATTGGCGTTGACGACGAAGGTCATGCATCGCAAAAGAACACGCTGATTGAAAATGGAATTTTGACTGACTACATGTGGGACTACATTCGTGCACGCAAAGAAGGCCGCAAGCAAAGCGGTAACGGTCGTCGTCAAAGTTATGCAGACTTACCAATGGTGCGCATGACGAATACGTTTGTCACCAACGGTTCAGAGAACCCAGACGACATCATCCGTGCAACAGACCACGGTGTGTACGTTGCAAAACTTGGTGGTGGTCAAGTGGATACCGCAAGCGGTGACTTTGTTTTCGGAATGGTGGAGGCGTACCTCATTGAAAATGGTGAAATAACTGAGCCTTTGCGTGAAGGAAACCTCATAGGCAATGGACCACAAGTGTTGAAGGACATCGACCTTATGGGAAATGACTTCGCAATGGGTGGCCCGGGAACATGCGGTAAAGATGGCCAAGGCGTGCCAGTTGGCGATGGCTGCCCAACGTTGCGCGTGAAATCTATGACCATCGGTGGAACTGCAGCATGAGCACAACAGTCGATGATCTTCAGGCAATTGCAGATCGCGTCGTTGCGCAAGCCGGTGCTGGAGAGCAGATTGAGGCTTATGTCAGCCGCGGCGGCGAAACTGCGATTCGCATTTATGAGGGCGAACTTGAGCATTTTGTCTCTGCGCAAAGCGAAGGCGTTGGAATTCGTGTCATTAAACATGGGCGAACGGGTTTTGCCTATGCAGGAACACTCGACCCCGCAGCAATTGCAGAAGTACTTGCCGACGCGCGGGACAACGTCAGTTTTGGAACTCCAGATGAGTTTGCTGGCCTTGCTATTCCAGACGGTGTTGCACAGATTCCACAAAAGTTTTGGGACGAAGAGCTTGCCAATTACCCAACCGACAAAAAGATTGCACTGACAAAGGAGCTGGAGAAGCTCACTTTGGGAATCGACGACCGTGTTCGAGTTGATGAAGCAAATTACGACGATGGTTGGGGAGAAGTTGCAGTTGCAACGACCACAGGCATTCGTGAAAGCGGTCGTGGTAACTCGTGCTACGTGTCGGTGAGCACACTTGCTGATGACGAAGAAGAAACACAAACAGGATTTGGTTTTTCTGTAGGTGATTCACCGAAGGATTTCAATCTGCAAAAGGCTGCACGTGAAGCTTCGGAACGCGCGACCCGTCTGCTTGGTGCAATAAAGCCACCGAGCAAGCGCACGACCGTGGTGCTTGACCCATATGTCACTTCACAGTTCATCAGTATTTTGTCCAGCACATTGAATGGTGAAAATGTGGCGAAGGGTAGAAGCTTCTTCGCTGAGCGTATGGGTGATCAGGTTGCTGACCCACGCTTCACATTGGTCGACGATCCAACAAATCCGCTCGCGTACACCGCAACTGATATTGACGGCGAAGGTTTGGCTGCTCGGCGCAATGTATTGATTGAAAATGGCGTGCTGAAACAATTCGTTCATTCTTCGTACAGCGCCCGTCGAATGGGAACGGTGAGTACGGGTAACGCAACTCGAGGTGGTTTCGCGGGTTCACCGGGAGTCGGTTGCCTAGCCATGCAGTTGGTGCCGGGAACCCACACCCAGGAAGAATTGATTGCCAATGTTGAAGACGGCGTATTGATTCAAATGGTCTCCGGACTGCATAGCGGGGTTAACCCTATTTCTGGAGATTTCTCAACTGGTGCTTCGGGGATGCTGATTCGCAACGGAACGATTGGTGCGCCAGTTCGCGAATTCACCATTGCCAGTACGTTGCAACGCATGTTGCTCGACATTGTGGCAATTGGTGGCGATGTGGATTGGCTGCCATCTCGGGCGCACGGCATGTCGTTGGTCATTCGCGACGTAACTATGAGTGGTACATAACCCCGCTCTACCTGTTTGCTATTTTGTTTTTGTGGCAAAAAGTACCAAAGTTGTCGGCCTTGACTGGCTATATCAAAAAATGGATGAGCACGAATATTCAAGTCTTCAGGCGGTTGCCGAGGCATGCGACCTTAACCGCGGAAATCTGTACCGTTACTTCGCTTTTGAAACGCGTCCGTCCATCGATCTGCTGCCAAAGTTGTGCAATGGTTTAAATGCTTCGCCTTTAGAGGTGCTCACCGCTCTCGGTGTTCAGTTCGACTAATCGTCTTTCTTTGACCGAATCAGCACCGTCGTTTCGTTCACTTGTTCGAAGCTTCGGGACGATTCGTCGCATGACCACAACTCAATAAATCCATCCTTTACGTCGCTGCGTAATGGGTGGGAGACCAGGTCAAGAACCCTTCGGATTTCGTCTCGCCAATGAAAACTCAGTCTCAGGCGACCGTTGGGTTGAGTGGTGAGGCTTGGCTTGATCGGGTCCTCGGTGAGTTCGATTTCAAGTTCCATGGCGAATGGCTCAATTTCTCAGTGATGTACCGTTGCAGATAAGCAACGATAACCCTCAGGACTCATAAATCTGGTGTAAGCATGAGGGGTGTCGATTTTCCACGCAATCGTTCTTGGCCTGGTGCAAGGGCTCACCGAGTTCTTGCCTATTTCGTCGAGCGGACACCTCGTTCTCGCTCCATGGCTGTTTGGCTGGAACGATTTCAGCAACGTAGAAACTCAGCGGGCTTTTGATGCTGCACTGCACCTTGGAACATTGGTCGCTGTGTTGTTTTACCTACGCGCAGATTTGATTCCCTATGTGCGCGAGGGAATACAAGTAGTCGTCACGCCGAAAAGGGCAAATACGAAAATCGGGAAACGTGCATGGATGTTTGTTCTGTCTGCTGTACCGGCCGGAATTGCCGGTGCTCTTGCTGAGGACTGGATTACCAAGAAACTGGGAACGCCAGCATTGATTGCAATTTCTCTCATGGTGTTTGGCGTGGTGTTGGTGTGGGCAGATAGGCAAACAGGAACCCGTGATGTTGAGAGTTTTAATTCGCGCGATGCACTGCTCATTGGCGCTGCTCAAGTTCTTGCGCTTAATCCAGGAACGTCACGGTCGGGAATTACCATTACCGCTGCTCGCAAGTTTGGCTTTTCGCGTGATGCGGCCGCACGTGTGAGTTTCCTCATGAGTGTGCCGGTTATTGGTGGGGCAGTGCTGCTCAAATTGACGAAGCTGGCAAGCGACGGAATTCCGGACGGTCTCATTATTCCGATGATTGTGGGAATCATCTCGGCAGGAATTTCTGGATGGATTGCCATGTGGGGAATGATTCGCTTGCTTCGCTCGCGAAGCTTTACACCATTTGTGATGTACCGCTTTGTCGCAGGAATTACTGTTCTTGCCCTGCTCTCGACTTCATTTCGCTAATTTGAAATAACGAGCGACGCTTCGCCTAGAGATGAAGCGCTAGCAACTGCAGGTGCCAATTGTTCGGGTACAGCAACGACGACCCCGACGTTGTTTGCTAATGACGAGAGAATGATTCCACGTGCCGCAATGACTTGACCGTTGGCGATGATGTCAACAAATGATCCTGTTGAAAGTGCGGGCATGGCGACGCGAGGAACAATAGATACCGCGCGCATTCCTGCAGGAACAGAGGCACCTTCGCCCGCGGCTAAAGAGTTTTGCAGACTAATGATGTCACCTGCGCTGATATCGCTTGTAGCGGTAAGCGACGTCGGAAGTGCAGTTCGAGTTGATGGCAGCACAAACTGTTTGGGCATACTGAACGTTTTGGTGTTCTGCGGTGAGATTGGTTGACCAGCGGAGATGTCGGCAGTCACCACGTGCACAAGCACGAAGTCTCCCAGGGCGTCACGCTGCTGATGGAGTTGAGTAAGTGAGAGTGCGTAGATCGCTGCTGCAAGTACAGCCAACCCAGTAATGACAGCATGTTGCCTCTGACGATTGCGACATAACTCTCGGTACATGCGTTCGGCGAAACGGAATACTGGCTGCAGTCGGTGCATGAGTTCGTTCATGCACTGATGTGTTCACCTCATGCAACGCATGGAAGCCCCCGACTACTAGAGGCGCGAACTATTCGGTTGAAGGAGTGGCCGAAGTTGCTGGGGCTGCGGGAGCGGCTGGCGTTGCTGCACTGCTTGTTGACTTCGATGAAGAACCCGAATCGGTCTTGTAGAAGCCGCCACCCTTAAATGACACCCCGACGGGGGTGAACACCTTTTTCACTGGTTTCACCACACCGTCTACGGGGTGTGCCATTTCAGTGAGTGGATCGTCAGAGAATGCCTGCTGCACTTCAATGGTCTCGCCAGAGTCAATGAATTTGTAGACATACGTTGGCATAAGACCAGTAATTCTAGGATGCAGGTATGGCTCTGCGCACTGCTGTGATTCCTGCTGCCGGATTGGGCACCAGGTTCCTTCCCGCAACTAAAGCAGTGCCCAAGGAACTGATGCCCATTTTTGACACGCCCGCGTTGCAGTTGGTGATGGATGAGGCAATTGGGGCTGGTGTTGAACACATTGTGGTGGTGTCGAACGTGGCCAAGCCGGGCATTGAGGAGTACCTCAAGCCATCACACGACACAGTGGAGCGCGTTCGCAAAAGCGGACGCACCGAACTTGCCGACAGGTTGGCGCGCATTGGTAGCGATGTCCGCATCAGCATTGCCTATCAAGACAAGCCGCGCGGCCTTGGCCATGCGGTTTCGTGCGCACGTGCAGCAGTTGGCGAAGAAGCGTTTGCTTTGTTGCTGCCAGATGAAATTATGGGCGACTCTTCCTTGTTGTCGCAGATGTCGCAGATGCACAACGCAACGGGTAAGACCGTAGTTGGACTGAAACGTGTTCCAAAAGATGAAGTGAGTGCATATGGTGTAATCACCACCACAGGAACAACGGGTGCCAATGGTGAAGTAACGATTACGGGAGTTGTTGAAAAACCAAAAATTGAAGATGCGCCAAGTGACATCATCATTATTGGTCGTTACGTGCTTGCACCTGACATGTTTGACATTCTGGAATCGCTTGCACCTGCGCCAAGTGGCGAAATTCAGTTAACCGATGCGTTACTGATTGGTGCACATGCGCGAACAGTAGATGGAGTAGTGAGCGATATTGAGCGACACGACACGGGAACACCGATGGGCTGGTTGCAGACTGTTGTTGAACTCACGTTGAAGCGGTCAGATGTAGGAACAGAATTACGAAATTGGTTGAAGGGCATAGTGTCATGAGCGAACTGAGAGTCACCATCGATCCAAAAGAAGTAGGTATGAGTGCAGAGCGTCTTGCTCGAATTGACTCGCACTTCAAGGATTACGTAGACGACGGCCGTTTGCCGGGTTATCACATAGCAGTTGCTCGCTATGGGCAAATTGTGCATAGCAGTACATATGGCATGCGCGATTCGGAAGCGAAGCTTCCGATTGAGCAAGACACGATGTATCGCATTTATTCCATGACAAAACCCATCACATCAATTGCGTTGATGATGTTGGTTGAAGAGGGAAAGATTCAACTCACCGATGAAGTGAGCAAGTACATACCGTCATTTGGAAACATTCGCGTGTTTGCAGGTGGCTCATCGATGAAGCCAATTACGACACCCTCACGCGCCCCAATGCGCGTGTGGCATTTGCTCACGCACACTGCTGGATTGACCTACGGGTTCAACTTTTACGACGCAACAGATGCCATTTATCGAACACGTGAGGCCGAGTTTGCGAAAGAGAACCCCAATCCAACACTCGAGCAAGTGTGCGACAACTTCGCGGCAATGCCGCTGGTATTTGAGCCTGGAACGTCCTGGAACTACAGCGTGGCAACTGATGTCGTGGGCCGTTTGGTCGAAGTTATTTCCGGCATGAGATTGGGTGATTTTTTCCAGAAGCGAATTCTTGGACCACTCGGTATGAACGACACATCGTTCTATGTGGAACCTGCCAAGCAGTCACGACTTGCAGCGCTGTACGCGTTTGATCCTTCACCAGCGAAAAAGATTCGTTACACGGCTATTGAAAACCAAGTAATCACGCAACGTTCATGGGACTCTGGTGGTGGTGGATTGGTGTCGACAGCAGCCGACTATTGGAAGTTTTTGCAGATGTTAGAAAATGGCGGCGAACTCAACGGCGTGCGCATTGTTTCCCCAACAACGATAGATCTGATGACGCTAAATCACATTCCGGGAAACAAAGACATTTCCGATTGGGGTAGGCCGATGGGCGAAGAAGTGTTTTATGACGGACTTGGGTTCGGACTTGGCTTCGCAGTGGTCATTGATCAAGCGAAAACCAAGGTTGCCTGTTCAAACGGCACATACAGCTGGGGTGGCATGGCGAGCACCGCGTTTTGGATCGACCCAGTGGAAGAGATCACTGCAATGTTCTTCACGCAGTTAATGCCATCAACAACGCATCCCATTCGCCCGTTCTTGCGCAGTTTGGTGTATCAGTCAATTACTGAATAACGCGCACAAACGAATTCGGTTCGTCGGTGACGAATCCGTGATCATCAACTGTCACTTCAACTTCGCTATTTGAGGCAAAACTGAAATAGCGCCACGTGTGCTCGTTGAC
>JALQWV010000064.1 GCA_023263465.1 Ilumatobacteraceae bacterium | reverse complement strand
AAGATAGGTCTTGATGCGAACTGACTCAATCCATGGATCAGTCTCCAGTAGTTTTTGAGCTGCGTTCGTGTCAACTGTGAGCACGGACTTGCCCCGCAAACTTTTTGACACAGTTTCAATCAACGTTGCATTTGCATATTTTGCTCCCTCAATATCTATCTTGCGCACTGCCACCAGCGGCGAAGCCAAAACAATCAGCACAAGCACGACAGATGCAACCAGTGAACCCCCAACGAATAGCAATTGCTTACGACGATTCACTCCTCGCATTGTGAACAACCGCTTTGTGCCGTTGATTACTCGCCGAGACAATGAGATTTCAGTCCATGCCGTACCGTCAATGATGACAGCGTCATCAACCCCGTCGTCAACGCTTCCCGGAAGCGATTCATCATCAAAAATTGCTACGCGAGTAGAGGTTGGCGCACGATGCACACTCTGAGACATGGTGTCGGCAGGAAAATCATCATCGGTCACAATCCTTAAGTCATCATCAACAATCACGACGCGTTCTGCGGGTTGAATAGGAATGATGGTTGCGTCACGTGCAACACCACTGGTGACTTCACGGGTGATGTCTCGTGTTACATCACGACCGAACGCATCCCGTAATTCCTCCAACACTTCATCCGACACATCAGAATCAATAATTCGAACCACTTCTCCATTGAGCACCGAAACCGGGATGGTTCCATCAGTGGTCTCATTGGCCGTTAGTGATTTGTCAAAAACTTGTTCGAGCCGAATAGTTGAAACACCAACATCCTGGTCTTTGTTAATGAGATCCACAATTGCAGGATCAGTCTCGTCGTCAAATCCGACAAGCCGGATCTCGCTACGCAAAACGTAACCACGTTCGTCACGAACACGACGCCGTACCTCAGCCATTAACGCCACAACATCTTGCGCACTACCGCCAACATCAGCCTGAATGAAATTGGCATGCTTTTCCGAAACCTGAGCAGAGCCGACACGCATTCCACGCATCCCCAATTCATCAATTACTGCACCGGCTGAAACCTTGCCCGGCTCTGGATTGACAAATACCGAACCTGCGTTTTGTCCACCAGGCTGGTTCTCTCTGCGCCAGCGAACGACTTCTTGCAATTCTGCTTCCGAAGCCTCTTGCGACTTTGACCACTCGAGGTCAACAGTTGCGCTGAGAACCACATGATGATCGTCCAGTGCCGAACCACGGAATCGCAGTCCGAGATCGACTGCATTCACGTGGGCTTCTCGCCCTTTACGCAAGTGAAACATCCGCACCGAGGTAAGCGAAGACGCCATGTCGGAACCATGTCCACCAGCATTCATTCTCACTGCTCCACCTACCGAACCCGGCACGCCAACTCCCCACTCAAAACCAGTGAGCCCGCGAGCAACGCTTTGCCGAGCTGCAACGGGCAAAGCAACCGAACCCCCGAATAACGCAATCGGTTCTACTGCTGGGTCATCATCTCGATTTGGTAAGTCGACGTAGTCGGCTATTCCGCTCATCGTTAGGGCCAAGCCTTTAAAACCAGAATCGGAGATCAACAAATTGCTTCCACGACCAATCACCAATATCGGCAATTCGACCTCAGCAAGGACAGAACTGACAAGGTACAAATCGTCAATCGATGAAACCAACATGTGCAATGCAGCAGATCCACCAACTTTGTACGTGGTGAATTGCGACAGGTCAACATTTCGCTTTGCTCGTGAATTGAGCAGTCCGAAAGCGTGCTCAATGGCCTCCGCAGTCGCTGGGCGACGAAGTTGATGAGGGGTACTCACGAACCTCCCCGTATTGCGCGCCGCGCTGCCATCACTTCATCGGGCAGAGTTTCAATATCACCACAACCCATGGAAATACAGAGGTCACCTGAACGCAATTCAGTAACAAGATGCTGAATCAATTCAACACGCGTCGGTTTCCATACGAGCGAAGTTTCGGGATGAGCACGAGCAATCGCATCAACCACCAGTTTGCCAGTAACCCCTTCTATTGGCGCTGTACCCGAGGAATAGATGTCGGTGATAACTACATGGTCTGCACTGGCGAAACAATCCGCGTACGCATCTGACATGTGTTGCATGCGATTGAACCGGTTCGGCTGGAAAACGGCTACTACCCGTGTCCAGATATCCGTCTTATCCGTGCAACCTGAAAGCACTGCCGAAATCTCCGTCGGCAAATGCGCGTAGTCATCCACAAAGGTCACGCCATCATCATTTCCTCGCTGATCAAATCTTCGCGCTACACCTGAAAAAATAGCGAGCGCAGATGAAATCCTGTCGAAACTCACTCCGAGAAGTGTCGACATGGCAACCACTCCCAGCGCATTTACGACATTGTGTTCGCCGCGCAACCGCAAATCGACTTTGCCGAGTAACTGGCCTTTGTCTCCGGGTACTTCGTGGTGCATTACATCAAAGGTTGATCCACCATCTTGAAACTGCACATTGCGGGCCGTGAACTGCGCTGACGAATGAAGCGCATAAGTGGTGACATGTTGCTTGAGTGCAAGAGCGGAAAGCGATGTGTCGTCGGCGCAAACCACCTTTGGTCCATCTATTGCGTTAAGCAATCGTTCAAAGCTTTCGAGCAAATTCTCAAAAGTTGAAAAGTGGTCAAGATGGTCAATGTCAATATTGGTAACAATGACTGCGCCAAGTGGCAACCGTTCATGAGTTCCATCACTTTCATCGGCTTCTACCACTAGGTGTTCGCCGCTATCCCACGATGCACCACTGCCAACTCCTCGAACCTCACCTCCAATGACGAAACTTGGACGCAACTGCGCTACTCGAAGCACTGACATCAACATCGACGATGTGGTGGTTTTACCATGAGTGCCTGCAACTCCTATTGAAAATTTCTGTCCACAAATCATTGCCAACATCTCAGCTCTGCTGAGTACTGCAATTCCGATATTGAGAGCTTCAACCAACTCAATGTTTTGTTTCGGAATTGCCGATGAAGCCGTCACTGCGTCGCAATGGTGAACAGACGCAACGTCATGACCGATACTGACCACCACGCCAATCTCTCGCAGGCGTTGCACAGTCTCAGATTCTTTAATGTCGCTACCCGAAACCACATGACCCATTTCGACCAACACTTGCGCGATTGCGCTCATTCCAGGGCCACCTACACCAACAACATGAATCCGTTTTTTCGTTGA
>JALQWV010000048.1 GCA_023263465.1 Ilumatobacteraceae bacterium | reverse complement strand
TCCATCTTGCGCGCGTTGAGTGAGATCAACACCGTATTTCTCAAGCGACTGAAATTGTTCTTCTGGGTTTTGAGAAGTAACTCGATGCGAACCTCGCACATCGCGAAGCGCCTGCAACATTTCTTCACTGCCCACCCCTACTCGCGTGTGTAGCGCCAGAAGAATGTGTTCAACCGATAGGTAGTCATCGTGTAAATCTTTTTGCATTTGTTCTGCCGCTGCAAACACCTGCGAAAGCTCGCGATTCATTCGCGGCTCGCTTCCACCGTGCGCTCTCGGCATTCCATTCACTACAACCTGTGCACGATCCCGCAACATGGTTGCAGCAATACCAAGCTTGGCCAACAATGCTGGCACTACCGTGTCGTTCTGACTGGTGAGCGCGATGAGTACGTGATCGGGGGTCAGTTCCGGATTGGAGTTTGATACGGCCAATTGCATTGCTGCAGCAATTGCCTCATTGGTTTTCGTTGTCCATTTTTTTGGATCGACCATGGTGCATTACCTCTTGTCTCTGAAAATAGATGGGGTTCTGCCAAACAGTGTGATGGCTTGATGGAGAGGTACGAGTTCATTGCTTTCACGACGCTGGCGCGAAGCCGTCAACAATTCATTTCGCAATTGCTCGACTTCATGACGTAGTCGAATTACTTCCGATTCAAGTTCAAGAACCTGACGAATGCCCTCAAGATTCATTCCTGCGTTAGCCAGCTCAGCAATGCGTTGGAGTCTGCGAATATCTGCGTTGCTATAGCGACGATTTCCTCCACTGGTGCGTGCAGGTTGCAACAGGCCACGTCGCTCATAAATACGCAGCGTTTGAGGATGAACACCAGCAATTTCCGCCGCTACTGAAATGACATAGACAGCATGTGTTTCGCGTTCCATTACGAGCTCCGTTTCACTGAAGTTGCAAGTTGGATAATTCGTTCGCGTGGCGAGGTGGTCGATGCGTGTTGCAGTGCCTCAATAGCCTGTCGCTCGTCATCGTTTAATTCGGTTGGTACAGCAACATCAACTGTGACAATGAGGTCGCCTTGATGTTTTGCAGTATCAATTCCTTTGTTTTTTACGCGATGCCGTGAACCACTCTGTGTTCCTGCCTTTAGGCGCAATTTCACAGTTGTTCCATCAAGGGTTGGAACATCAATGTCTGCGCCAAGCGTTGCTTCACTAAATGAAATAGGTAACCGCACCGTGAGATTGTTGCCATCGCGACCAAACACCGGATGCGTTGCAACATGACACACCACAAACAAATCACCCGCAGGTCCACCATTTTTGCCAGGTGCACCGCGACCCTTGAGTCGAATTTTCTGGCCGTCATCAACACCTGCTGGTATCCGGACATTGACTTCGCGTTGTCGCATTTCACTACCTGACCCCCGACAACCAACACATGGGGCTTCGATGATGCTGCCTCGACCATTACAACGTTGGCATGGACTTGAAAACGCAAAGACTCCTTGGTTGTCTTCTACTACTCCACGCCCTCGACATTGACCACATTGCTTTGGAGTAGTTCCTGGACGAGCTCCAGACCCATGACAACTTGAGCATGGTGATTCCGCATTGAGATGCAGGGTGGTGGTAATTCCTTCTACGGCTTCAACGAACCCCAGAGACAAGGTTGCCTCAATGTCTCCTCCACGCTGCGGTCCTGCCGGGTTTCGACGCCGGCCACCGCCAAACATTTGTCCGAACAAATCGCCAAGACCTTCGCCACCGAAATCATTCTGGTCAAAGCGAAACCCACCTGCGCCTCCGCCAAACGATGACGGACCCTGTCGTCGTACATCGTCGTACTCTTTGCGCCTTGCTTCGTCACCTAGTACGTCGTAGGCAGCTGATACTTCTTTAAACTTTTCTTCTGCCGCAGCGTTATTGGGGTTGGCATCTGGGTGATACTGGCGGGCAAGTTTGCGGTACGCCTTCGTAATATCTTTGGCTGGTGCAGTTTGTGCAACACCGAGCACCGCGTAGTAGTCCTTTTCAAACCACTCGCGCTGCATGATTATCCCTTGACCTTGACCATTGCTGCGCGAAGCACGCGGCCCTTCCAGCGGTAGCCCGTGCGCAAAACTTCAAGCACGATCGGCTCAGATCCATCACCCTCTTCGTGCATCACAGCGTCGGCCAATGTTGGGTCAAATGGCTTGTCCGCCAGATCCAATGCCTCGAGCCCTTGCTTTTGCAATGCACCGATGAGCGATGACCACACCTGCTCAACGCCTTCTACGCCATGAGCAACTGCTGCCTCACATGCATCAAGAACTGGAAGTAGTTGTTCGACAAGCTTGCCAAGTGCACGATCCAATTCGTCACTCATTTGAGTTGCAGCGCGCTTGCGATAATTTTCGAAATCAGCCTGGACTCGCAGCGCGATGTCCTTGAATTCGTCGCGTTCTTTTACAACGTCTTCAATTGAGACTTCGGTTGCTGCCGAATCTTCAACCAGTGCGTCCTGAGTGGAGTCTGCGCTCGCAGACTCCACAACAGGTTCATCGTGTGAATCACTCATGAGGCGAATACCGTCGCCTTATTTCTCGTCAACGATTTCAGCATCAACGATGTCGTCGTCACTGCTAGATGATTGTCCACTTGCAGATGTTCCAGCTGCATTGGTGTCGCGTGCTGCTGCCTCGTACAACTTTTGGCTAAAAGCTTGGCTTGCGGTCATCAACTTTTCGGTTGCTGCCTTAATTGCATCTTTGTCTGATCCATTGAGAGCGGTCTTCAATTCGCTCAACGGCCCTTCGATTGCTGTGCGCTCCTCTTCGGTCACCTTCTCGCCTTGTTCGCGTAATACCTTTTCGGTTTGATACACGAGTGAGTCTGCGTTGTTGCGGATTTCCGCTTCTTCGCGACGAAGACGATCTTCCTCGGCATGTGCTTCAGCGTCTTTGACCATCTTGTCAATGTCGTCTTTATTTAATGACGACTGACCTGTAATAGTCATGGACTGCTCTTTGTTCGTTGCGCGATCTTTCGCCGAAACATGCACGATGCCGTTGGCATCAATGTCGAAGGTCACTTCGATTTGTGGTACGCCACGTGGTGCAGGTGGCAAATCAACAAGTTGGAACTTGCCAAGTGTCTTGTTGTAACTGGCCATTTCACGCTCACCCTGTAATACGTGAATTTCCACCGATGGTTGCATGTCTTCTGCTGTTGTGAACACTTCGGTTCGACGTGTTGGGATCGTGGTATTACGTTCGATCAACTTGGTCATTACTCCACCCTTGGTTTCAATTCCAAGCGAAAGAGGAGTGACGTCAAGCAACAACACGTCTTTCACGTCGCCGCGCAACACGCCAGCTTGTACCGCTGCACCTACTGCTACTACTTCGTCCGGGTTTACGGTGCGGTTTGGCTCCTTGCCGGTCATTGATTGCACAAGATCTTGAACTGCTGGCATGCGAGTTGAACCGCCCACCATGATCACGTGATTGATTTGACCCTTGGACAACCCTGCGTCAGTAATTGCTTGTTCGAATGGCTTACGGCAACGCTCGATCAAATCGGCTGTCATTTCCTGGAACTTTGCACGTGACAATGTTTCGTCCATGTGTAATGGTCCAGCTGCTGTTGCTGTAATGAACGGCAAGTTGATTTGTGTTTGCTG
>JALQWV010000034.1 GCA_023263465.1 Ilumatobacteraceae bacterium | reverse complement strand
GAGCGTCAGTTCCGCAAGGCATACGAAGAAGCAACTCGTTTGGCTGGCCCAACAGGTGAAAACCTATTGCGTCTGCTTGAGTGTCGCTTGGACAACGTGGTGTATCGCGCAGGTTGGGCAAATACCCGTCCGCAGGCACGTCAGTTCGTGAGCCATGGTCTTGTTTTGGTTGACGGCAAGCGCGTGAACATTCCTTCATACAGCGTTGGTCGTGGACAAGTTGTCACTCTCTCAGAGAAGGCAAAGAACATGATCGTTATTCAGCACAACATCGACACTCTCGACCACAAAATGGTGGGTTGGATCGATCGTGCCGAAGGTGGCAAGCAAGTCACCGTTCGCGAACTCCCATCACGCGAACAAATCGATGTACCAGTACGTGAACAGCTCATTGTTGAGCTCTACTCGAAGTAACCCCTAAACGAATTGGCAATAGGAGATATCAATGCTTGTTATTCAGCGTCCATCAGTTGAAGCAATTGGTTCAGCAGAAGGTAACCGTCAGAAGTTTTCTGTAGGACCACTCGAGCCAGGCCTTGGTCACACCATTGGCAACTCGCTTCGTCGCATGTTGTTGTCGTCTATTCCTGGCGCAGCAATCACTTCGGTCAAGTTTGAGTCAGCTCTTCATGAGTTCGATGTCATTGAAGGAATTACCGAAGATGTCACCGAAATCATTTTGAACTTGAAGGACATCGTTGTGGTGTCTGAAAGCGACGAGCCAGTTGTCATCACGCTTGATGTCAAGGGTCCTGCAGACGTAACTGCAGCAGACATTGTGTGCCCAGCAGGTGTTGAAATTCTCAACAAGTCACAGCACATTGCCACATTGTCAGCAAAGGGACGTTTGGTTGTAGACCTCACCATTGAACGCGGCAAAGGTTATGCATCAAGCGACCGTGACACCCGCAAGGTCATTGGCATCATTCCAATCGATGCAATTTTCTCACCAGTTCGTCGTTGCACCTACGTTGTTGAACCAACACGTGTAGAGCAGTCAACGAACTACGACAAGATCATTCTGGATATTGAAACCGACGGAACCATTGAGCCACGCGAAGCACTTGCGTCTGCAGGCGCAACACTTCGTTCACTGGTAGACCTCGTTGCCACCATGAGCGATGCCCCAATGGCACTTGAGCTCGGTGAACTCGCAGGAACCGGTGCTGGTTCGCCAGACCTCGACTTGAGCATTGAAGACCTCGACTTGAGCGAGCGTCCACGCAACTGCTTGAAGCGCGCACAGGTCAACACTGTTGGCGAGTTGCTGCTCCGTAGCGAAGAAGACCTTTTGAACATCACCAACTTCGGTCAGAAGTCGTTGGATGAAATCAAGTTGAAGCTCGACGAACGCGGATTGTCACTGCGCATCTGATAGCGCACCAATACGCACCACTTCATAGGAGACGATGACATATGCCAGCAACACCAAGACGAGCCCGAAGCTTCGGACATAGCGCACATCATCAAAAGTTGTTGATGGCGAACCTCGCTGCATCACTTTTTGCTGCAGAAGGCATTGTGACAACTGAAGGTAAGGCAAAGGCTCTTCGCCCAATCGCCGAGAAGTTGATCACCAAGGCAATCAAAGCTCAAGGTGAAGGCCCAATGCGTATTCACCGCATTCGTCAAATTCAGTCGTATTTGAATGACAAGGAAATGACCAACAAGTTGGTCAACGTTGTTGCACCTCGCTACACCGGACGCAATGGTGGATACACCCGCGTACTCAAGCTTGGTCCACGCCATGGTGATAATGCACCTATGGCGCGCATCGAACTCGTCTAATTCGTTATGGCCATGCGTCGCGCACGCATGACGATCGCCTACAAGGGCGATCAATTTCATGGCTTTGCTATTAATCCTGGTGTTGATACGGTCGCATCCACGATTGAGGGAGCACTCGCACAGATTCTGCAAGAGGACGTGAAAATTATTCCCGCTGGTCGCACCGATGCAGGTGTGCATGCGTGGGGACAAATCATTGGCGCAGATCTACCCGATCGCGTGAATTTGCCAGTCTTAATGAAGCAACTGAATTCGCTTTGTGGTCCATCGATTGCAGTGCGTGATGCGGTGTGGACAAAGCCTGATTTTCATGCTCGATATAGCGCGCTATGGCGTTCGTATCGCTACACCGTATTGAACACCGAAACACCAAACCCATTTATGGTTGACTCGGCTTGGCACATTATGAAGCCTCTCAAACTTCGCGCGATGCAGCTCGCATCCGATGCGGTCATTGGTGAGCACGACTTCTCGGCATTTTGCCGTAAGCCAAAACCCGCCGATGAGCATGACACGTTTGAGCACTCCATGCGTCGTCATGTCATGAATGCTGAATGGCGCGACCTTGGTGAGGGCGTGTTGAGGTTTGATATTCGGGCTAATGCGTTCTGCCATCAGATGGTTCGAGCATTAGTGGGCACGTTTATTGAAATTGGCCTGGGCAAGCGACCACCTAGCGATATGCGCGGGCTCATCGTTTCTGGAGATAGGGCGGAGGCAGCGCCAGTGGCACCCCCGCAAGGCCTGATTTTGTGGGAAGTTGGCTATCCAGCCGATTGTGATTAGGCCCTCCCAACCCCTATCCTGAAACGGTCCAGATGGGCGGCATTTGGCTGAGTTTTCGGCCTAGTCCTCAGTTTTCGAAAGTAGTTTTTATGATGCGCACGTACAGTCCAAAAGCAAGTGAAATTCAGCGCGAGTGGCATGTGGTCGACGCCGACGGCTTGGTACTTGGTCGTATGTGCACTGAAGTCGCAGCAATTTTGCGCGGGAAGCACAAGCCGATGTTCTCCACGCACATGGACACCGGTGACCACGTTGTCATCGTGAACGCTTCAAAGATCGTCATGACCAAAGGTAAGGCCGACAAAGAACTCGTTCACGACTACAGCGGTTACCCAGGTGGTCTGCGAACGCAGACGTATGCCAACTTGTTGAGCCGTAAGCCAGAAGACGCAATTCGTCGCACTATTCGTGGCATGTTGCCTAAAGGACCACTTGGTCGTCAGATGATCAAGAAGTTGAAGGTTCACGCAGGACCTGAACACGGTCACGAAGCACAAGCACCAAAGGTTTTGAACATCCCGCACGCAAAAGCGCGCTGAATAACAAAGATTAAATAGAGGAGCACCCGTGGGAACAAAGCCACTGACACAGACAACCGGTCGTCGCAAGGAAGCAATCGCACGTGTGCGCTTACGCCCAGGCACTGGCAAGGTAGTAATCAACGGTCGTGAGTTTGAGGATTATTTTCCAAACGCATTGCAGCGTGCTGCAGCAACCGAAGCTTTTCGCGTTGTAGAAGCAGAATCTGCATACGACGTTGACTGTGACATTCAGGGCGGCGGAATTGCTGGCCAGGCTGGTGCACTTCGCATGGCAATTGCTCGATCCATTCTTGAGTTGGACGACACGAAGCGCGCAGCGCTTCGAAAGGCTGGCTTGCTTACTCGCGATTCGCGCAAGAAGGAAAGCAAGAAGTACGGCCTCAAGAAGGCGCGCAAGGCGCCTCAGTACACGAAGCGTTAATCACGTGTTGGTTCGCGCGATGTTGGTCGCGCGGATAAGTGGGTAAACGATGCTTCGATTTGGCACCGACGGAGTTCGTGGAGTCGCCTTCAAGGAACTCACCGAGCAATATGTTGCAGAACTGGGGTTAGTCGCTGCGCGAGAACTGGGCGTCACCAAGGTTTTGATTGGTCGCGACACTCGCGAATCCGGAAAGCAATTAGAGACGGCGCTTGCCAACGGATTGCTTGCTGGCGGCGTCTCAGTCGAACTGCTTGGCGTCGCACCAACACCAGCAATTGCATTTTTGGCTCAAAAAAGAGGGTGCGCCAGTGCGGCAATTACTGCATCGCATAACCCTTACGTGGACAATGGCGTGAAGCTCTTTGCAAATGGTGGCGTGAAATTGAGCGATGCACAGCAAGATGCAATTGAATCGCACATGACCGGTTCGGCAACAGTGCCCGCTGCTTCTGCTGCTTCAGTTGATTTGCTAGGTGAGTACGCGTCCCACATTGTTGGTCTTTTTCCAGTTTTAGCGTTTGCCAACATTCGCGTGGTGTTGGATTGCGCGAATGGTGCAATGAGCGATGTCGCGCCAGAAGTATTCGCGCGACTCGGTGCAACGGTGATTGTGTTGAATGATCAACCAAATGGAAAGAACATCAACGAAGGTTGTGGTGCAACACATCCAGAGGTAGTGAGCGAAGCAGTTCGCCTACACAAAGCAGACTTGGGTCTTGCCTTTGATGGCGATGGAGACCGCGTGATTGCTGTTGACCATATTGGCGACGTTGTAGACGGCGATCATGTAATTGCACTTGCTGCAGTAGACCTGCATAAACGCGGAAAATTGAAATCAAACTCGGTTGCAGTAACGGTGATGACAAACGCTGGTTTTCATCAAGCAATGAACAATGCGGGAATCCATGTGATCACCACACCAGTTGGCGATAGAAACATTCTTGTTGCATTTGATGAACATGGTGCGGTGTTAGGAGGAGAGCAGAGCGGTCACATTATTTATCGTGACCATGCGACAACAGGAGACGGCTTGCTTGCAGGGGCAATGCTTGTGGACTTAGTTCGGCGAGAAGCTAAACCGCTGGCAACACTTGCGCGCAATGCAATGACATCGCTTCCACAAACCTTGATCAATGTTCGCGTTGCACATGTAGTGAAGAGCCCAGCAGATGAACTTGCTGCTGAAATCGCAGATGCAACGAAGCGTTTGGACGGCATCGGTCGCGTGCTGTTACGTGCAAGTGGTACTGAGCCGGTTGTGCGTGTGATGGTGGAAGCTGCAAGTCAACAAACCGCAGATGCTGTGGCACAAGGGCTTGCCGAGGTTGTATCGCAGCGCTTCGGCGGGGTTCGGTAACCTAGTCACCATGTGCGGCATCATCTGTGTTGTGTCGCGGCCATCGGCAAGACCGTTGCCACTTGCCGCCGACATTCTGGATGCACTCGACCGAGCCATTGCTGCTGGAGCGGCGGGAAACATTGCTGAATCTGGTCGTTTAGTAGCGGAAGCTGATGCTTCACTGCGCGGTGAGTCGGGGCTTGGGACATTAATTGACAACATCGCTTTAGTGAGCGGACTGGTTTCTCGTGTTGATCAATTAGATGGCTTGGCAAGTGGAGCGGAAGCGCAATTGGAATCAGAGTCGGGGCTGTCAACCCAGGAAGTGGAGCGCCGCAGCAACGAACTCATCGCACTGCGCGACGCCACATGGTCGCTACGAAACGATCGCTTGCGCACAGCAAAAGCCGTAGGTGAATTAGCAGGCAAAGATGCAAGTGCAAGTGCGCGCAATGCGTATTTGTCTATTCAGCAAGCATTTTCCGCGCTTGATCGGATGGAGGTTCGCGGTCGCGACTCTGCCGGCGTGCATGTACTGGTGTGGGGCCATGGCTTAGACAAAACTGATAAGCGAGTTGCTCCATTGCTTGCCGGTCGACTTGATGACACGCTGTTCACTAACGGCTCGGTGCGCGTTGGTGCCGGCAGCCGTGCATGGTCCTTTGTGTATAAAGCAGCAGCAGAAATTGGCGAACTCGGAGATAACACCCGTGCGATGCGTACGGCGGTTGCCAATGATGCGTTGTTGCGGCTGCTCATTAGCCAACCGAATGCTCGCGTGTCTATTCTCGGGCACACACGTTGGGCAAGCGTCGGAATTATTTCTGAACCAAATGCGCATCCAGTAAACAGTGAAGAAGTTGGTGGCAACTCTGCTGCTCCGTACATGCTCGCCGCACTCAACGGCGATGTTGATAACCACGCTGACATCAAGGTTCGTAATGGACTGCACATTGCAGAACCAATTACTACCGATGCAAAGGTCATTCCGACGGTGGTCGCGCGCAAGAACGCTGCGGGTATGGCATTTGTAGAAGCGTTTAGAGAAACGGTTGCCGAGTTTGAGGGCAGTGTGGCAATTGCTGTTGCAAGTGCTGACGAACCAAATTCGATGATGCTTGCACTTCGCGGAAGTGGTCAAGGTTTGTATGTCGGTATTGCTGAAGACCGTTTTATAGTGGCCAGTGAGCCATACGGTGTAGTTGAAGAGACGTTGCACTATGTGCGAATGGACGGCGAGTCGCTAGCCGATGCGAATAACCCATCAAGCCGTGGACAAGTGATTGCACTAGATGGCGACAACGCAGGATCGCTTGCCGGCGTGCGGATGCTTGCATACAACGGAACGTCCATTCCACTTATGGATAGATCAGTTTCAATTGCCGAAGTGACGACACGCGATATTGATCGTGGCGAGCACAAACACTTTTTGTCAAAGGAAATTGCAGAGGCACCGCTGAGTTTCCGCAAGACCTTGCGCGGAAAAATCTCTGAGCGCAATGGAAATCTTGAGGCAACACTCGACCCAACAGTGTTGCCAGACGATATTCGCGCAAAACTCACAGCAGGAACTTTCACGCGAATTCGCGTGATTGGCCAAGGAACTGCAGCAATTGCTGGTCGAAGCTTGGCGCAATTGTTGCGCACAATGGTCGATCATCGCACGCAAGTAGATGCATTACCAGCAACTGAATTGTCAGGATTTCAATTGCAACTTGACATGTCAGACACGCTGATCATCGCGATCAGTCAGAGCGGAACAACCACCGATACCAATCGCACAGTTGACTTGGCGCGCACACGCGGCGCATCTGTTCTTGCCATCGTAAATCGCCGCGGGAGCGAATTGTCTGCAAAAGCCGACGGGGTGTTGTTTACCTCCGACGGTCGCGATGTGGAGATGAGTGTTGCCAGCACAAAGGCGTTCTATTCGCAGGTTGCTGCTGGCGCATTGCTTGCATGCGCAATTTCAGCGGCACTCGGAACCGGCACCAATGCTGAGCGTCATGAATTGCTGGGTGCATTGCGCACCATTCCCGATGCCATGTTTCAGGTGTTGGCGCTTCGCCCACAAATTGCCGAGGCGGCTCGTCAGTTCGCACCGGCGCGTCGATACTGGACGGTAGTGGGCAATGGATTCAATGCTGTTGCAGCAGAAGAAGTTCGTATCAAACTCTCCGAACTGTGTTACAAGTCCATCGCGTGTGACATCACTGAGGATAAGAAGCACATTGACTTGTCATGTGAGCCAATGATCATTGTGTGTGCTACTGGGCTGTCGGATGGCACGGCATCGGATGTGGCCAAAGAAATCGCTATCTACCGCGCACATAAAGCGCTACCGATTGTCATTGCCCAAGAGGGAGAGCAGCGCTTTGATGCGGCTGCTGCTGTTATTTCTGTGCCACGCGTTGACCCACGAGTCGCCTTTGTTTTGAGCGTGATGGTGGGTCACCTGTTTGGTTACGAGGCAGCTTTGGCAATTGATTCGCTTGCGCGACCATTGCGCTCGGCTCGAGAAGTAGTTGAACATGCAGTCGAACGCGGCGGTGTGGGCAGTCAACTCCTAGCCAAGGTCCGTTCAGAAATCGGTGTGCCGGCAACACGGTTCTTTGACGCACTCACCACAGGCATGTACGACGGAAATCTTGAAGCAAGTACAGCCGTACGAGTGGTGACGATGTTGCGAGATGCAATGTCAAGCGATCCTTTGCAGGCATATCAGCAGAGCACTGGCAAGATCAGTTCACCAGAAGCAATTCTCGACGATCTCACCAGTGCGCTCACACGCTCAATTGATGAACTCACTCGTCCAGTAGATGCCATTAAGCACCAGGCAAAGACGGTGACTGTTGGAATTTCACGCAGTGACGAAGGCTTACTGGACCGTTCATTGGTGCAAGAAGTGCTGAAGGCTGGAGTGTCGCGCGACCGTTTGTCGTACAAGGCGCTAAAAGTAATTGCTGATCTTGACCCGGCGGTTGCATCGGTGGTTGGTTTCACCCGTTATGCAATTGAAGGCGATGTTGAAGGCAACACCGCCACAGTAAACGTTATTGATCGCGGCGGAATTGCTCGTGAACTTACGTCTCGAGTTGACCGCAACTCCACGCTGGTAGGAACTAAACATCGTGTGGCAACCGATCGCAATGTTTTGGTCGCACGCGGACGACGCGATGGTCGTACTGTCATTTTCGTTCCAGAAACCAAGGGGACCGAAACTACGGGTATTACGTTGCTCCACGTACTGTTCCATGATCGCTTGCCCTCATCAACAATGAAGAATGTGCTGCAGGGCTACGACGACAGATATAACCGACTGGTGGACTGGGTAACAGAAACCGAAGGTTCGTTCCGCGAAGACAGGCTCGCGGAAGTATCGGTTGCAGACCTGCTTATTTTGCCAATCAGCGAATCGGCAGACCACTGGCGCACTACGCAAAACGGGGCATAGGCATGCAGGGCATTGGCATAGATGCCGTAGATGTTGAGCGATTTCGTATCGCTCTTGAGCGCACGCCTCAGTTGCGGAATCGTCTGTTTACACACGATGAATTGCAGTCAGTCAGCGCTAAGTCCGACCCCGCATCCAGCCTGGCCGCTCGCTTTGCTGTGCGTGAAGCCACGATGAAAGCGCTCGGTGTCGGGCTGGGTGCATTTGATCTACACGATGTATCGGTAACGAAGATGACATCGGGACAACCAACCTTGCGGATTGTTGGAAGAGCCAAACAGATTGCAGATGCTCGAGGCATTACCTCGTGGCAGGTTTCAATATCTCACACTGACAGCGTGGCCATCGCTGTTGTTGCTGCCGAGTAGTTACCCATGAATGGACAACGATGGGCTTGGGCGCAGATTGACTTAGGCGCACTTCGACACAATGTCGAAACGCTTGCAGCGCACATGGATCCGCAACAGTTGTGGGCTGTTGTCAAGGCAGACGCATACGGTCACGGCGCCGTTGAATGCGCGCGAGTTGCATTGCAATCGGGTGCGCACGGACTTTGTGTTGCGTTAGTGCAAGAGGGCATTGTGCTTCGACAGGCCGGAATTAATGCGCCGATTCTGATTATGAGCGAACAGCCCGAAGACCAGTTTCGCGACATTATTTCGTATGGATTGATTGCCACCTTGTACAACGAATCAACGATTGTTCGTTTCGCGCGCATAGCAAGTGAACTTGAGATCATGGCTTCAGTTCATGTGAAGGTTGACTCAGGAATGCATCGTGTAGGAGTGCAACCCGACAATGCGGTAAGAGTTGCAAGTCTTATTGCGGAATCACCGTGGCTGACGCTTGACGGGATGTTCACTCATTTGGCTACAGCAGATATTGCCGACACTCTATTTGCGCAGAAGCAGGTATCTACGTTCATGCAGGTTGTTGAGCACGTACGTGCATTAGGAGTTGACATTCAGCATGTGCACATTTCAAATTCAGCTTCCGTGGTTCGCAGGTTAGATACTGGCGTTGGTTGCACAATGGCTCGAGTGGGAATTGCCATGTATGGAATTTCTGGAGATGCCGCAACCGACTCATTTGGTGCAGCACACCAGCTTGACCTTCGCCCGGTTATGTCGGTGCATGCACGCGTGTCTCACGTGCAGCGAGTTGCTGCAGGTCAAGGTGTGTCATACGGCCTGAAGCGACCACTTGAACGAGATTCAACGATTGCCACACTTCCACTTGGCTACGCAGATGGAGTGCCGCGAGGCATGTGGGAGAACGGAGCAGTGCTGATACATGGGGCGCGTCGTGGATTTGCTGGTGTAGTCACGATGGATCAGATCATGGTGAACTGCGCAGACGATGCAGTGAGCGTTGGTGACGAGGCTGTCCTCATCGGTGCGCAAGGCTCCGAACTCATTACGGCCAATGAATGGGCAAACAAACTGGGCACTATTGGCTACGAAATCGTGTGCGCAATCAGCGCTCGCATGCCGCGTAGATACATCAATTAGTTCGCCTGCGTTACTACCTAGGCTAAATACGGCTTTCCCTCATGATTACCTTGACTGCACCGCGCCAAACCGACACTGCTGAGATTGCTGGAGTGATTGCTGACTTGGCGAAACCTGGAGACATGTTTGTGTTGATTGGAGAAATGGGTGCGGGGAAGACTTTTTTTGCACAGCAGTTTGGCAAGTCACTTGGCGTGCCTGAACCAATCACATCGCCAACGTTCAATTTGCTACACAACTATTCAGGTGGGCGACTACCAATGCACCATGCTGACTTGTATCGGCTTGAGCGCACAGGCGAACTTGCTGACCTAGGTATTGCCGAACTTGTTGAGGCAGGTGGAGTTGCATTGGTTGAGTGGGGCGATGTAGTGGGCGATGACATCGGTGATGGACTCACGATCACGTTGAGTCACGTTGACGGGAGCGAGGACTCTCGGCGCATTGAAATTGGCTGGCGTGGCAAGCAATGGGAATCGCGATGGGACAAACTCCGCACTTCGTTAGCGAGGTGGTCTGCTTGATCATTTTGGGAATTGATACGGCGACGGATGCCGTAAGCGTTGCATTGCACGATGGTGACATGCTTCTTGCAAGCAGCGAAATTCGAAGTGATCGTCAACATGCCGAAGCGCTCACACCAATGATCGATTTTGTATGCAAGCAGGCTTCGGTTGAATTGTGGGATGTAGGTGGAATCGCTATTGACATAGGGCCTGGCTTGTTTACAGGTATGCGGGTGGGAGTTGCGTCTGCCCAAGCGATCGCGCAGGTAATTGACGTGCCAATGTTTCCGGTGACCAGCCTTGACATCTTGGCTTCTGCGGTACAGACCTCAAATGAGGTCATCGCTTCAGTAGTTGATGCTCGGCGCGGTGAGGTGTACTGGTCGCTCTATCGCATGACAGATGGAAAACTGAAACAAGTTGCCAAGCCACAGATTGGGTCTCCAGAACAGTGTGCAGTGGATGTGATGGACCGTGGACAGTCAACGTTGCTTGTTGGTACTGGCGCGTTGAAACACGAAACCGAGTTTCGCGAACGACTCAAACCAGTGATACCAGCCCTTGACATTGCAGACGACAAATACGCAATGCCCCTTGCGTCGACTCTCGTTGAAATCGCTCATGAGCGCGCATTGCGGGGAGAGTGGGTGCAGGTTGATGAAGTAGTTCCAATGTATTTACGTGCACCTGACGCGGAAATTAATTGGGCTACAAGGAGCGCGCAATGAGCATTCTTGACCGATTAATCAAGAGAGTAGATGTTGGAAATACTCAGCAATCACAGGCTCATCCAGTGCTTGAGATAACCCAAATGCACCGCCGCGACATTCGCGACATCATGCCAATTGAAGAAGTG